>DRHS01000155.1 GCA_011053095.1 Bacteroides sp. | reverse complement strand
ATGAGTATTCCCCTGTTGATTTTTTTCATCGCATATACGACACACTATACCCACCGCTCCATTATTTTTCCCTTTCGTACCCATACATCCCGTAAATTAATGCCTCTCATTATTGCCGTTTTTGCTTGATTCGCGAAGTGCGAGCAATACATTGTCAGATTTTATGTTGATGGCCATTCCGGCAATGAAGAGAATCATCCCCAGGATGAACCGGATATCGTAAAGCCATTCAATGGGGTACCCACTGGATATTTTTCCGAAAAAATAACCGTTAAAAAAGCCATTGATCAGGTTAAAAAATATTGCAAAAACGGCAATAATGAGAGGCATTAATTTACGGGATGTATGGGTACGAAAGGGAAAAATAATGGAGCGGTGGGTATAGTGTGTCGTATATGCGATGAAAAAAATCAACAGGGGAATACTCATCTGGTTTGGACCCAGAAGGAAGAAACTGATGAACATAATGAGTGAGGGCAGCTCCATCATTATCCATCCCAGCCGGTTAGGGATCATCGGTCCCCAGTCCCTCCGGGAGTGCCTGCCGTAGGGTGCTGTGACAGAAAGAAGAACAGGGAGCATAATAAGTGCGATTGCGATCCAGATTTTTAGAAGAAGGTAGAAGTTTTCTGAGCTCATGGGGGACTAAATATAGTGGTTCTCTCTGAACCATGTAATGGTGTCCCTGAGAGTTTCTTTAAACAGCCTTGATTGATAGCCAAGTTCCTCTTCGGCTTTCTTACTGCTGATATCGGGATGAGCTGTTTTAAGGATCTCAACCGATTCGCGTGTATAAAGGGGCTTGCTTCCCGTTAGTTTTGCCCATATCTTCAGAAAAGGAATACCTACTTCGGCCAGCCAGAAGGGCAGAACGGGGAGTGATTTCCCATTTTCCTTCAACCTTCTCAGCATATCGTACAGGTCGGGAAGGCTTACATACTGACCTGAGAGAAGGTAACTTTCTCCCTTGCGTCCTTTCTCAATTGCTGTGATGGTGCCTTTGACAACATCCCTTACATCAACCCAGTCGTATCCGCCGGGGATAAGGGCAGGGATTTTACCATTATAAAGCTGGATAATGGCCTGGCCGATCAGTGATGGTTTGAAATCATTTGGTCCCATAACGGAAGTGGGATTAATTATCACAGCATCCAGTCCCCCGTCAACCGCCTCCAGCACCGCCTTCTCTGCCAGTGCTTTTGAACGGTTGTATATGATATGGTCTTCCAGGGCCAGTGGACGGGTTTCATCGAGTGTTTCATTCAGGGGGTCGTGTGAAATTGCATGGATTGAACTGAAATGGATAAGCCTTCTTATCCCGCTTTTGCGAACCCTGTTGATTACATTTACTGTGCCCTGATAATTGGTATCAAGAATAGATTGATTTCCATTTATTGAGATACACGCGGCAAGGTGGATAAAAATCTCGGATCCGGCAGCCAGAGTGGACAGTGATTCCGGATCAAGCAGGTTTCCTTGAACCATTTCCAGATCCAGTTCCTGCAGGCTGTCTGTGTATTTATTCACAAGAACTTTTAGTTCATGTTTCTGCCTGAGCAGTTCCCTGCAGAGATTGGTTCCGATATGCCCACTGGCCCCGGTAATTGATATTTTCATGGATTGTTACAAGATTCAGTTTACATCCGGGTAGGTCTTTATAACAAGTTGCAGCATATCTCGACCGGATTCCAGTACCTCTGAACGCCAGGCATCTGAAGATGAGTAGTAAGCTTCCACGGTTTCATTTTTAACCTTTCGTTCCTGCTTTTCATTCTTATATCCGTGGTGGTGTCCCTGATTTTCATTGAGTATTTTTTGAAGGGATTTTAAGGATCCGAATGTTTTCTGGGAGTCAAAGGTACCCCATTCAAAAACCATGTACAGATATGTGGCATCCGGATTAATCTTTGGCAGGAAGGCATCGGCAAAGCCCCCTGAGATGGTATAAAAATCGTCCGAATCTCCCCAGTCAATTGTCTGTCCCTCAAAAACGGATTCAGTCTTACGTTTTATTTCAGGATCGTCTACAGGATTTGGGAAGAGGTGAAGTACCCGTCTTGCCCCATACCCTGTATGCAGGTCTATTTCCAGGATTGTTTCATAATTGGCAAAGTAGGCTGGCAGAATCATTTGAAGTGAATCAATCTGCGGTTCGAATTTTGTTCCTCCAAAATACACCCCTTCAGGAAATTCGTATTGTCCCTGTAAAACGGCCTGCCTCAATGTACTCATTGATTCCTTCATCATTTTGCTGATGGCGATCATATAAAAAAATTGACTTCTCAGGCTGCCTTTGGAAAACTTCCCCTGAGGATTTAGCATATCATACAGGGCACCATAGCCGGGATTTTTAGATTCAAACAGGGCAGGGTCCGTTTCAGATCCGCGGTTCAGGTCAACATTGTTTTCCGATACCCTCCTTAAATATTTAAAACCGTAAGGATTGACAGCGTGGATAAGTAAAACCCCCATTTCTGACAATACCTCTGAGCTAAGTAGCTCTCTAAGTAACATTTGCTGAACAGCGCTTCCGGTAAATCCTTCCAAGCCATGTACGCCTGAAGACAGGACCAGCAGTTTGCCAGTGCTATCTATTGGAGGAAGATACAGGAGATCAATGAAAAGTTCCTGGTCAACCTGGCTGGGCACATTGATTGAAAACATTTCAGCCTGATCGTATTGACCCGCAATTTTTCGGGCTTCTTCGAGAAAGGACTGCCGGCATTCATCATAGGATTCCTGGAAATATACCAGGTTTGATTCATTTACCGATATGCCTTTATCATCAGGGGAGAAGGTAACATAACTGATATGAACCCCAGCCAGGACAATGACTATTATTATCAGCAGGCTGTACAGGGTGATTTTGATGATCTTTTTCATGATTGGGGATTTTGTTTATTGAAGAATAAATGTAGTCTAAAGGCAAGAAAGATTCAACATTTATTATTGATAGAAAAGTGTATTAATAGTATCTTGGAACTTCTTTAGTATTTACCATAAGTATATTTAACATGGGATTAATGTGGCTGAGTGTAGGTGTTCTGGCGGGATTAAGCGCCTGGATACTAAATGTATTGAATAATAAATTTATTGTTGACTGGAAAGCATGGACCGGACTTATTTCAGGTATTTTTATTATACTGTTTGGTGTTGCTTGGTCTGTATCCTCTGTGTTGGAAGGAGTACCTAGGTCAGGCAGTATGGGTTTTCTTTTGTTTGATGGACTTGGACTCATAATTCTGGTTTTAACATGGCGTTTTAACCTGCAACACAAAAAGAAACACCCCCCTGAAGAATCTCAACATCAGGGTGTTATAATTCCTGAAAATTCGGATCTGGAGATTGACAGCAATTCCAGAAGAAATTTTTTGGGGACCACTGTACTGGGCGCTCTGAATCTCAGACATATTATTGGTGGAATTATCGGTTTGGGAGCAGGAGTAACTGGCGTAGTTGCTGTTAAACGTGCCAGCGGAAAAGTGCTTGATGATGTTCCCAATGCCATCCGTGACGATTACAGACGCTTCGACCAGCGTGGTGTCATCCAGGCCTTTGCCCATAGTCCAAAACTACAGGAAGAAAAAAAGGAGTGGACAGATACCTGGGAACAGGCTGCAAATGCACGCACAAAAGATTTCAAAATCCAGGGGAGTTATGAAAGATTCGTGTATGGAAATCCCAGGGATGAGGTTGGGTACCGCCAGCTCGATTATACACTTGCCCGAGGAGGTTGGGAGACCAGCCTGAGAGGCATTCCAATTACCGTGGCACCAAATCATGGTATTCAAAGCTGGGACCAGTCTCAGGTTAATGAGACCAGGTACAAATTTGGTTCAAAGCAGGAAGCCGCAGATGCCATTAAAAGCGCTGCAAAGCTTTATGGTTCTGATAAAACCGGCATCACAGTTCATGATGAACGATGGGATTATGATCCACTCTACGATCCTATTGATGAGAAAGTCGTTAGCTGGAATGATTTCCCATTTACACCCAAAACGGTTATTGTCTGTATTGTTGAAATGGATTATCTGGCTTTGTCAACGGCACCATCTATTGTTAGCGATGGTCCTTCCGGACAGGGTTATTCTGATATGGTGATGGTTTCAAGCCATCTCGCTGCTTTTCTGCGCCATCTGGGGTATAAGGCGGTTGCTTCCGGGAACGATCTGGGATTAAGTGTTGCCTATGCCGTGGCCGCAGGATTGGGAGAAGTTTCCAGGGGGGGTTGGTTAATTACACCCGACCTTGGACCTAAGGTAAGGATTTGTAAAATTTATACGGATTTTGATTTTGTTGAATATGATAAACCCAGAGACTATAGCATTACAAACTTTTGCATCCACTGTAAGCGTTGTGCCGATGCCTGTCCCTCTCAAGCCATAACCCATGAAGACAAACCCACTTTTGGGCCCACCTTTGAACATTCTGATAATCCTGACTATAATTGGAGCAGCAAACCCGGTGTACTTAAGTGGCATAGCGATTCAAAGAAATGCTATGAATTCTGGGTAGAAAATGGTGGTTCATGCAGCTCCTGTATTGCAGCATGCCCATACAATAAACCTGATTTCTGGCATCATGATCTGGTAGATACGACCAATGTTATAACCCCCGGTCCGATGCATACTTTTATGAAGGAAATGGACAAGGTATTCGGGTACGGGAATGTGAATGATCCGGATAAGGTTCATAAATTCTGGAAATCTGCTGATTAAAAAAGTGACACAAAATAATTTCGCCTGAGTGAGGAATTCTGATAAACATAAAACCAGGAAAAGGAAACCGTTCAAATGGAAAACCCGTGATACACTTGTTCTTGTTGTTTCTGTTCTATTCGTGATCAGTTGGATCATCGGCAAGCAGAACTTCAAAGCATACGTTGATCCGTTTTTTGAACTGGCCTGGCCGGAAGCTGAATCCTATGAATATGTAACCGAAGATCATGCCAGGGTAATTGATGGCGAGGGTCAGGTTGTTGGCTATATGGCCAAAGGGACAGGGGAAGGATATGGTGGTCCATTGACGATGGGAGTGGCTGTTGATACCTTTGGTAATGTAAAATCACTGGCAGTTCTTGAATATCGTGAAACCCCAGGCTTTTTTCAAAAAGTACTAAAAACCGGTATACTTCAAAATCTTGCCCAGAGAGATGTTTATGATTCGGTTCCCTATATGCAATTGATTGATGTTGTCACCGGGGCTACAATGAGCTCCAGGGCTTTGGCAGAGTCGGTTGAATCTGCTGTGAGGGTCACTGGTTCACAAAGCTTTAGCATCATACAGGAACCGAAAGCAAAAGATATATTATTTGGCCTTCCTGAAATAGTATTACTGGCCCTGTTTATTATAGCAGTTTTGCGCAGGAAAGTTTTTGGGGGAAAGACCGGAAAAATTTTGCGCTGGATAACTCTAATTTCCGGATTAATATTTATTGGCTTTGTCCTGAACCGTCCGTTTGTATTGGCTCATATTAATATGGTTCTGCTTGGTTACTGGCCTGACTGGCATGTTCATATTTACTGGTACATATTAATTGCCGGCCTGTTTCTTTTCAAAGCGAAGGAAGAATGGAATACCTACTGTTATGATTTTTGTCCTTTTGGAGCCTGCCAGGAGGTCCTTGCTCAAATCGGAGGAGCGAAAAACCGAGCCGTCGAATGGCCAAGATTGTTATTGTGGCTGCAGCGAACTCTGGCAATTGCAGCAGTTTTCATGGCTCTTCTTTTCCGGAACCCGGGGTTTTCAAGTTTTGAAATATTCGGCACCTTATTCGACCTGAACGGAAGCAATTATCAATTCGCCCTTCTTGCAATTATTCTCCTGCTATCTCTGTTTATATACAGACCCTGGTGTACCTATTTATGTCCCCTGCACAAAAACGCGATGGAAGGCCTGTTCGACAGAATACGAAAAAACACTCAATCAATACTGCAAACCTTGTTATTACGATGGAAAAGAAACTGAAAATATTGTGGTCGGTTATAATTCTCGTTTGCATGGCCCTGATTGCAGGACACCTGATTTGGTCAGCCAGAACAACCCTGTTCAGTGATGAAGAAGTTATTGAACAAACCTTTACGGAAAGACGATAGTTTAATATCCGACTTTTGTCCTAATTGGGCATCAGATTATAGCAAACCAGAGTTTGAAGATAGCGTACATATAATTTACCGTTTGCAACAACCGGAACTGTCCATGCCTGGTATTTAACCTCTTTCAGGGCATTTTCAAATTTACCAATTAGATGAAAAGCTTCAGGATCAGGCTTAACCAGGAAGAGGTTTCCTTTAATATCCATACAAATTAAATGACCATCAACATAGGTTGTGGTTCCCTGACCAATTTCTTTGCTGCTCCATATTTCCTTTCCTGTTTTCAGCTCAACACATTTAAATTCATTTTTGTTTCTTCCGCTAAATCCGGTATATCCATATATAAAACCATCAATTATTATTGGATCTGAATGATGGGCAGCAATTGCCTCATTTTTCCATAATACTTTATAACTGTCCCCGGTCATTTCTATGGCTTGTCCACCCATTGTAAATGAGGTAGTGAAAACTATATTATCCTGAACTGCAGGTGTTGTGGCATTCATTTCAAATTCCCAGGGTGCAAGCCATAATTCCTGGCCATTTTCGGGATCAATACACGAGAGTCCTTTCCCATGATAAAACAGAAGATATGTATTTCCCTTTTCCTGAAATAAAGTTGGAGCAGCGAATCCTGCAAGCCCTGAATCGGATTTCCAAATCAACTCACCATTGAATTTATTGAAAGCCACAAACAAAGCATTTCCGCCTCCCTGGACGATTACCTTATCCTCATAAACCAGAGGAGAGCTGGAATGACCATGACTTGGTTCTTCTCCCCCGAAATCGTTGACATTTTTTCTCCAGACTAACCTTCCATCTGATAATTGCCAGCAAACGAGATCACCACTTCTTCCAAAAGTATAGACAAAATTACTGTCAATGAATGGTGTGGCACGTGAGCCTGGTCCGTGTGCTGTTCCTGTTTCAGCTTCATAGGATCCCTGCCATATCAATTCGCCATTTTCGGTATTGATACAAAAAACCAGATCATTCTTTTCATCTCTGCCCGGAATTACCAACCTGTTTCCGCTAATAACCGGAGCTGACCATGAGGCGGTTGCCTTTCCCTGGCAGAGGTAATTGACCTCCCATAATTTGTCCAATCCTTCGGTCCAGTCTTTATTAATTCCTGTCAGGGAGCTTTTCCCATTAAAATATTGGCCTCTCCAATTGGGCCAATCATTATTTCCTGCATTAATGTCAGAAAGTCCTTCTGTTTTTGAAGGAATTTTATCGGGTTTTCCATCAATTTTTTCACTCATATTTATTGAATGATGAGCGTAGTAAATGAAGGCTGCTGCTAATATGACCAGAGCTGCTAAAACTGACAGAATGATTTTCCAGATTTTTTTCATGATAGGTTGGTTGGTTCTCAATATGGAAGAAATTTATCCGGGGATATGGCGCCGGGTGTAATCCTGATTTTATAGAATGCCCCCTTATACCAGAACACTTTGTTTTGTCTTACAGCGATCGAGGATTTTCCACCGGTAAAAGGGACAAAATGCATTTTTTCTTTGAACTCTTTCTCTCCATTTATAAAAACTTCCACCTTCCCATTATTGTTGACCAATGCCACATTGTACCACTCGCCAAGCGGATGAAGATTGGTGGAATCTTTATATATTAAATTTACCTCTCCATTGTGAATAAATGCATCAAGAAACCAGTATCCATCCTTGGTAAGCCTGGTCTCAAGCATTAATCTGTCTCCCTGTACCTCACCCAGATGAAGAAACCTTTGTTCGGTCAGTCCATTTTTGTCCGGACGCATAATAACTTCAACCGTAAATTCAGATAAATGCATTAATGGGGTATAGTCTAAGAATATTCCGTCATCGACACCATCAAATAATACTGCCTGACCATAAGGAGAATCGATCAGTTCAGGTGAGCCGCTGATAATTATATTTTCAGGCGGATTCTTGATCAGATCACTGAGCAACCATTCAACAGTGGACTGAGCGTATGATGCGCTTACTATAAAACCAAGGAGGAAAAATGAGATTGCTCTTTGCATATTATTTATGGTTCAATTATCATGGCGAATTTTTGAGAATGTTCGGTGTCATCACTGGAGCGAATTGAATTCAAATACTGTTAGATTGTAGATTCGAGCCATTGATCATAGACGCCATCGATATCGGCTTCTTTCGGGGTTCCTACATGCAGGGCAACCCTATATTTCAGATCAATGGACTTCCCTTTACTAATCCTCCATGGCTCATCCAGAAAGTAGAACGGGGATGGTGACAAATGACCATAATCGCGTGTTAACCAGGTTGACTTCCAGGGATTGTCGGGATGGGTCATTACCGTGATGCCTTCCACAACATCAGGTCGTCCGGCGCGTTTCCCATGATAGCCACACCATTTGGCCTCCATGCCAAGAGTCTCTTCGGCACCGATGCCGCCTTCTGAATTAGTCAACACTCCCCCGTAGGCAGGTGAGATGTCAGAGGCAGCACGGATAGCAAAAAACGAGTGCTTTGCTTTTTTAATTTCAATGTCCTCATTAGCAATCAGTTTAATCTTCGCATCGATGACCCATACACTCTCGTTAAGTATTCTGATCGTAAACTTTCGCTCGTCAGACCATGGGGATGGTGCATCTTTTCGAACCCAATTGCAGTTATTGAGAACCTCGATTGAATCTTCTGTTTTCAGTCCCAGTTCCAGCAGTTCGGACTTGACCTGACCTGACTCAGGGCCGTTGTCGCCCCAGTAGTCACCTCCATTAAGGGGTTCACAACCAAGCCATAGTCCCCGATGATGTGGGTAGGGCAAAGCGGATTCCGTTGTCAATGAAGTCCCGGATGCCAAACCGTTAAGAGGATAAAAATAGGGATACTTTAGCGAGGGATTCGCACGATAGGCAGTCAACGGTTTGTTGTTCCAACGCAGTTGAACTTGCGCGTCTTTTAAGTATGCTGTTAGTCCTTTGGCCTCTGGCACGGGTTTTTTGTAATCTATTGCCAATAGTCTTTGTGGTCCTGTTGCTGCCACGAGTCCCGCGGCCAGCGACAACTTAATTGCAGTTCGCCTGTCCATTGTCTTTTTTTTAGATTTTATTTATATAGGAAAAGATATACCGAATATAAAAAAAACGTTTGAATCCATTACTGTTATAGGGAACCAAAATCAGTTTGAAAGAATAGATTGCAGATTGAATTCCTAAAGACAGAACTACTACTCATTCCTGAGTGCTTTAACAGGATTCCTGTCTGCTGCTCTGATTCTTAAGTTTATCAATGAAAGAAAGGTTAACCTGTCAATTTGGACATGACCAGCTTCTAACTATGCTGACTTTTGTGCAAAATTTTCATACCTGGGTGCTAATACCCGATAGATATCAGGTAAAAACACCTGGAAAAATTGAGTGCAGGTATTAATGAATCGAGTGATTTAACTTATAAAATACAAATACATCGGTGATAAATTTGTTAATGAAGATTTTCACTGGATGACGAACACATCTGGACTATTACATTGTGAACTTAAATATCAAAACAAATGCAACAATTATCTGAAAGAGAACTAAACGATCTGGTTAGTGCTGATGAAGCTATTGTCAGCTTCCTACTGGAAACGACAACTGAAGAGAACAAGTATTGGGATCTTGAAAAGTATGTCGCTGACCTTAGTGAACAATACTAAAAAACCGGATGCCTGATAAATCAGGATTCCTTAAGTTTTGAGTTGTGTAGGGATTGAAAAGACTTCAATCCCCCGTATATTACCTTTGCTTACTCAACATGTAAAATGGGTAGCTATGCAGTTGCTTCAAAGCAACAGCTAAATTAGATTACAATACTAAATTCTCAAGGCGTTCAGGCTCATTCTGAAAATGATAATTCCTGGCCTGATTCAAGATAATTCCTCCAATCAGGTTCTACCTCTTCCATACTTAAGCCATAGACTTCCCTGAAATGATTTTGAATATCCGGGTCATCATAATCGCTGGAAAGGTATAGGTCTTTTAATGGTGCCCAACCCCATTTGCTGACAAGAAAATCAATGAATAAGGCACTGATCGTGTAGTTATTCTTGCATTTCCAGAATGAATCATTGTCTGCAAGCTCATTAATAGGAGGTACGTCCTCGAGCTGAAAACTTATATCACGAAATTTTACTGCGTCAGGGTTCTTTCCCGACATCTTTTCCGCATATGTTGCGACCCCCTCATAAAACAACGATGGAGCTTCCCCGTAAATACGGCCAAAAGTCCAATGAGCATATTCATGGCGGAACCTCTGCATATATTTTGGATCTCTTTCAGGATCCAGGTAATAAAACAGAAGATGAGGATCAGGTAATGTACCAAAGGTGAAATCAGATTTGACTTTAATAACAAAGCAATTTAATCTGGAGGCTGATGCGAGCCTTCCCTGTTTGTTCAATTGTTCCAGTTCGAAAAATGTCTCGAGGTCCGCAATGATCTTGTCGGATTCGGCTAGAAAATCTTCAAAAATTCCGTCGTTTTCATCACTGTGATCTATGTAGTAATTTAGTATTATATTACTGGACATTTGAGTATTCCAGTTGAGCGAGGAGACCAATGTTGGCATCCAGGATTCCATGGCTTCAAGAACGGTAAACAGCGTAGCAGGTTGCAAGGCAGATTTCAGGTCTTCCAATCCATTAATATTAATCGTATCAACCTCATTCTGAAATGTGTCGTCCTGGGCCCGAACCAAAAAAATTGCATTCAGCATCAATCCCGCAATAACAATTGTAATTTTCATTATGTCTGGTTTTGTTTCTGTTGACTTTTGACGCAGGACAGGGTACCTGGTTACATAAAAGGATTTGGTAGTGTAGAGATTGTCGACGGTATTAAATATTGTTGGATTGATTGCCGGGCTATCTTCTGCAATGTTTGTTCTGCTTTTTATTCTGAGCGAGCTTTCTTACGACAAGCATCATAAAAACGGTGACCGTATCTACCGTATCATTGGCGCAATGGCAATTATCATAGTGTCAATAACGACTGGTTTTCACCTTATACGAGCAGCCCGTATCAATCCGTCAGAAAGTTTACGATATGAATGATTCAGGCAGCATCCGATCGATTCTTTTGCCCAATAACTAACGAATTATTACCTTAGCTCTCCCGCTGTTCAATACATCTTGCAAATAAGATATAACAAATTATTCCGATGAGAAAATTAGTCCTAATCCTTTCGTTATTAGTTTTTGCATTATCGAGCATAAATGCTCAAACCGGTTTTGACGACCTGGCCCAAACTCCTCCAATGGGCTGGAATAGTTGGAATACATTCCGCTTAGATATCAATGAAGATTTAGTCAAGGAAATTGCAGACATATTCATTGACAAAGGACTGAAGGAGGCTGGTTATCAATATGTTGTTATAGACGATGGCTGGCAGATTAACAGGGATGAGGATGGTAACATCCTGGCAAACCGGGAAAAATTCCCATCAGGAATTAAGTCATTGGCTGATTATATTCATTCAAATGGATTAAAGTTTGGGATATATTCTGATGCTGGATACCTGACATGTGGGAAATTTCCTGGCAGTCTTGGTTACGAATACCAGGATGCACGAGCCTATGCTGGCTGGGGTGTCGACTATCTCAAATATGACTGGTGTTATACCGGCAACCAGAATGCCCCCGATAGTTATCTGCTTATGAGAAATGCATTGGTTAAGGCCGGTCGTCCCATTGTTTTCAGTATTTGCGAATGGGGAACCTCTCAACCCTGGACATGGGCCCCAGGAATAGGAAACCTGTGGCGGACAACATTTGATATTCGTCCATGTTGGGATTGTGGGCAGCAAGCCATCTCAAAAGGGAAACAAATAGAAAACTTTATTGGATTCACAAAGATACTGGATCAACAGGTTGGACTGGAGAGTTACGCCGGACCCGGTCATTGGAATGACCCTGATATGCTTGAAGTAGGAAATGGCGAATTAAGCTATGAAGAAAATGTTGCCCATTTCAGCTTCTGGTGCATACTTGCTGCACCCCTGATGCTTGGGAACGATATAAGGAAAATGTCTGATGAAGTCCTTGAAATCATTACCAATCCAGAAGCAATTGCTGTGAATCAGGATCCACTTGGCAGGCAGGGTAGAAAAGTTCGCGATGACGGAGACTTTGAGGTTTGGAGCAAGGAACTGCAGGACGGAAGCCGTGCGGTAATGCTGTTTAATCGTTCTGCCAGCGATGAAACAATGAGTTTTGAATGGAGAGAAGTGGGACTGCCACAGGACCTGGAATTTAAAGTTCGGGACCTTTGGAAGAAGGAAGATATCGGTGATTTTACCGGATCATTCACAAGTGCTGTCCCTTCGCATGGTGTGGTAATGGTAAAGGTGTTCTGATCCATTCGTCAACCACACTCCGACCAAGCCCCTTGCCCAATTTCTATTGTAATATTATCTATGCTTTCCCGAACGGGACATGGTGATTTATTTGTTCAGTTCCTCTATCTTGGATTCAAGTTGCTCAAAAGAATAACGATCGCGATTGTTCTTTCCAATATAACGAAAAACCTCCTTTCCTGATGGGCCTAATAGTATCAAGGCTGGAAAATGAACAACCTCATTATGAAATTCATATCCGTCGGGGATATTGAACTGACTTGCAAGTTTTGCATCCGGATCGCGATAGATCGGGAACATTGCTAATTCTTCATTTGGCAGGTCAATTGACCAATCTTCGATCTTCTTTTCCGAGTCTGGTTTAATAAAAACCTGTAATACATCTGGAAGTGTCTCGGCCTTGCTGAAGTAATCCTGGGTATGTCTAAGGCAAACAGAACAATCTGTTTTTAAAAGAAAATGCAGTGCGACGAATTTTCCCTGCGCTTCACTTAACTTGAACCGGCTATTATCGGTTGCAGAAATAAGTGTGAAATCGGTTGGATTATGCCCGTTTACAAAAGCAACACAGATTAAAAGGAGTGAAGCAATGGAAAATCTATGAAAGGACTTCATATCGTTCGGAATTGTAATTAATTAAAAGACGAAAAGGTATTAAATTATCGGGCAACTTCCAATCTTGGATATTCTAATTCAAAATTCCAACGCCAGCCCAATTCCGTATTCAGTGGGTTTGAGATTTAATGTTCCTTTATTAAAAGCCAAAAGTTCAATATCAATCATGTTGGCCCTTTCATTACCAGTGATCCATGCAACCATTCCATACCCCAGCGGTATTCCACTGATGCCCCTGAATGTCAATATTGAACCTCCAACTAGCATCCCTGCACCCACAGCAGTCCAGAACTTTCCATTTCGTTCCATCTTCCTGGCTTGCTCAAGTGCCAATTCTAATTGGTCTTGGTTCATCCCTGAATATTGATTATATGTTGTTGCCGAGAAGGACCTTCTCGTCTTCACAACTAATGAGAGGAATCTTACAATTCAAACATAGATCAGTGGCCCTCCGGGAATACTCCTGCCTTATTCACTTCTATTATTAGACAATCAGCTATCTGTCTCCATATAAAAGTGCAAGAAGATATCATGGAAATCACCGATGTTATTATACCTGGTTTTAAGGTTGTATGTGAAGCCATTTTCCTCAAAGTATTGAAGGAATTTTGCGAATCTATTTGAGGATGGCCTGATTCTGTGATGGTATTCCACCAGGTATTTTTTGGTGTTTTTAATCATTTTGGATTGAATTAAGTCCTCAACAATTCCCCATTCACCACCCTCAACGTCAATCTTGATAAGGTCAAAATTTCTGTCACTAATGTAGGAAGAAAGCTTCTCAACATTTACTGATACCTCATCCGAGCCACCTCTTTCAGGATTTAAAGATGATGAAAGCGAATCCTTACTTTGGTCCATATAAAAACTCATTTTCCCTTCATGATCAGAAAGTGCTGAATTTACAATTGTGACATTCTTCAGATTATTCTGAGTCACATTTTTTTCCAGCATTTTAAATGCATGGGGACTTGGTTCAAAAGCAATAATATGACTATCCGGATAGAGCATTTTGAAGTATATAACTGCCATTCCAATGTTTGCTCCACAGTCGATAATGTAAGGTTTATGATTTTCGCTGATAAAATGATACTCATGATCCAGAAATACTTCTCTAAATAATATGCGAAAAGAACGATAGCTGTATGCTGAAACCTTATAGCCGAAGATTTTCTGAGTTATTTCTTTCCTGGATCGAAATAATCTTTTTTTTATTTTTACAGACCAGAGAATTCTGGCAATCTCAAATTTGCTAAGTTTCACACTAAAAGGTGTTTATTCTATTATTAATCATAATTTGAGATATTTAAGCTAATAATTTTTAAATGCATGGTTCATTCTCGCAGACCAAAAGTAGTAATTTCAGATGGTGTTTTGCAAAAGTCAATCTATTCCGCTTGAATTCCTGGGTGGCTATTTTAAAGGAATAGTTCAACCACATTCCAGTTCCATTCTTATCCAAATTCCTATGAATGATTTACAATCAATCATTATGAAAATAATCCTTGTCACCACATTATCAATATTTTATATCTGGATCCCTAAAAGTATCTCCAGAAATTGGTTTTAATCAAATAAATAATACCCATTATACTGGAATGAGGATTTCGTTTTATTTTTAGATTATCATTTAGTCATTTATTAAAACCCGATTAACCATGAAAATTAGATTTGCATTAGTTGCTATTGTATGTTTTTCAGCTTTAAATATGTATGGTCAGATTTCTGACAATTGTGTAGCCAAAACTCTGCTCACGGCATTCTCAGAAAAAGCGTACTCATCAATTCCTGTGACGGATCAGCAGCTTGATTTGATTCTGAAGTGCGGCATAAAAGCTCCCAGTGGACACAACCAACAGCCGTGGAAGTTCACGGTAATTAAGGATGAAACCGTAATGAAGGAGATTATAAATAATGCAATTTCCGGAAATGTACTGATTATTATTTCAGGGATTGAATCAGAAAGCGGGGGTACACCCGATTTCGATTGCGGCCTGGCTGCGGAAAATATGTTTATAGCAGCACATGGACTTGGTCTGGCTGCATGCATATACGGCAGTCCTGCCGGAAACATTAACTTAAAAAAGGAAAGCTTTCAAATCCCAACAGACTACAAAGCAGTAGTTGTCCTAAGAGTCGGTAATGTAGATGAAAGTGTGGATGCAGTTACAGCAGCAACCCCTAGGAAAAATCCGGAAGAGGTTATTAATTATTATAAATAGCATCTTACCCACCACATTTCAGATTTAAGGATCCATTATCACCCTTCAAAAAAAATGCTTTTAATTAGTTAGCTGGGCTTTTATTGTTGTGATTTCTTCCACTCTTTTCTGAATTTGCAGAAGAACTTTTTTGTGAGAATATTGGGAACAATGTCCTTCAGTAGCTGTAAAAATGATTTCAGCATCTGAAGTTGGATTTTTCCTTGTATTGATAAAATCAGCAAATGCTCTTGTTGCAAGATTCAAATAAAAATTGTCCATATCACCCATCCAAATGAAGATTTTCCCTTGAAGTTTTGGACCCAATTCCTCCCAGTTTTCTTCAGCGTAAATTTTGAAATCGTATTTCTTCCAATGTTCCGAAACTATAGTGTCAATCTCCCCTGTTAAAGGATCAAAAAGGGGCATTGGTAAACCGTTTCCTCCCTTTGGGCTGTACAATGCATTATGAGATCCGATCTGGCCTCCTGAATTCAGATATGTACCTGAAGAGCCAAGTACATTTTCATGTTGAACAAACTGTTTCAAGGATAAGATAGGATCACCTTTTGTACTTCTCCATATTGGAATAAGATATCCGTATTCATTGGTAAACATATTTTCATCATTGTAGATATCGACAAGTGAATAATTTGTAAACTCAACTGCGTCAGGACTGTAGGAGAAGCAACCATTAAACTCATCTGGATAAAACAGTTGCAATCCTAAAGATACCCATCCCCCTGTTGAACACCCATCAATGAACCTGGTTTTGGAAGAGCTTGTTCCTCTGTATTCAGATTCAATATGCGGTATAAGTTCGTTTATCAGGGCAGAACCATAAGGGCCATTATTTTCGGAGTCCATTTGATAAGGATCACCAAAAGGGCCTTCTCCATCCAGAAACACATTGATTATTTCAGGTGATTCATCTGATGTCCACCATTTCATAAATTCTTCATTTCGAACCAACCGGTTGATCCTTGTGTATCTTCCACCATAGCCCGCGATATTGTACCTTATCGGATAGGCCTTATTTTCGTTATAATTATTTGGTAAAAGAATGGATGCCTTCATTGATACTGGTTTGCCCCACCATTCTGTAAGTATTTCACTGTTAAGATCAACCAATCTTACCAAGTGGTGTTTCTCAAATTTTCTGGGGGAGATCTTTTGATTTAGAGATATATCGACTTCAACGGATTTATCAAAATGGATTTTTTGTTTGGTACTGAATAAGTTTCCAGGCGCATTAACCCTGGATTCCTTAATATCCTGATCCCACAGAATCTGGATATAGTAATCACCTTCAGGAAAATCCTCTAAAGTCCAGTCGGTCGTAGTGATCCATTTTTCAGAGTTATCAATCCTTAAGACTTTTTTGGAATCCAGGCTGCTGATATTCCTTGCGAAAATATGAGTTTTATTTCGCGGGTTCGGCCAGATTTGAGTTCTTGGTTCCACATTTGGATTTTCAGAAAAGAACAAAAACAATCTACCATTTTCCTGGCATATTTCTCTTAATTCCTCAGACACCGTCAGGTTTGCAGAAAAACTAAAGTTTTGATTCTGACAAAAAGCTTGAAGTACTGATGTCTGAACTAAAAAAACTGTAAGAATGATTTTGTATTTCATTTCTCCGTATACTTTTAATGGATTAGAAGGAATATTGATATTTCAAGTATACAAAAATTATCATACTCCAACCCTCAACCATAATTCAACCACTCCCCCAAAGTCCGCTTGCCCAAATACCAATGAAATATTATATTTGCTTTCCCGAAAAGGAAAAGGGGTGTTAGCTCAGTTGGTTCAGAGCGCATGCTTGACAGGCATGAGGTCACTGGTTCGATTCCAGTACATCCCACAAACAAATTAAGATGTCTCCAGGTTAACTTTACCTGGAGGCTTTTTTTTTGACGGTAATATTGTTAATTTTCATCCATTATGACAAAATTGTATAAAGTTTTTTTTATTGCAGTATTGATGATTTCAAGCATGTGTTCAGTATCTGAGGATAGTGATGAGGTTACTTTGAGAGCAGTCGGCTTTGCCAAAGATCTGGGAGGAACAGGCGGAAAGATTATCCGGGTGACCAATCTGGATTCGAAAGGTCCAGGTTCCCTTAGAGAAGCACTGGAAACAAAGGGACCAAGAATCATAGTCTTCGAGGTAGGAGGGGTGATCGATCTGAACAAGAATTCATTAAGGATTTCTGAGCCTTTTGTAACAATTGCTGGACAGACAGCTCCATCACCTGGAATTACAATTATTAAGGGCTCGATGGGAATCACGACTCACGATGTGCTTGTTCAGCATATCCGTATCCGCCCCGGAGATGCTGGTGAACCAAAGAAAAGCGGGTGGGAGGTAGATGGTATAGCTACCAGCGGAAAAGATGCATATAATATCATCATTGATCATTGTTCGTTGAGCTGGGCAACCGATGAAAACCTGAGTGCTTCAGGAGCAAGGCTTGAAGGCCCCGAGGCTACGTCCCGAAGGGTTACATTCAGCAATTGCATTATTGCCGAAGGTCTGAGTAATTCTACACACAGCAAGGGAGAGCATTCAAAAGGATCCTTAATTCATGATTATTGCCAGGACATTGCCATTATCGGAAACCTCTACGCTCACAATGTAGCACGCAATCCTTATTTTAAGGCACATACAACGGGGGTTATTGTGAATAATTTAATTTACAACCCGAAATCAAGAATTATCCAATTAGGATTTCCTGAAAGTGAGTGGAAGGACTCACCTCGCGAGCCT
The DNA here is from genome assembly GCA_011053095.1 of Bacteroides sp. Taxonomy (GTDB): domain Bacteria; phylum Bacteroidota; class Bacteroidia; order Bacteroidales; family SM23-62; genus SM23-62. The sequence continues at coordinate 9,334 of DRHS01000155.1, read as the reverse complement.
AAGAATTGCCGGATTAGTGTGATAGGGAATGTGCTGTATCACGGTTCCGATACAAAACCAGGGCTTGCACTTGTCGCCTCCAAGGGAGATGCCTATATGGAAGATAACCTGGCCTTTACTCAGGATGGCAACTCAGGACCCCTGGTTTCAGGAGAAGTTAATATACTCGAAAAAAAGCCGGTATGGCCAGAGGGCTTAATGCCGCTTCCTGCTAATGAGGTGGCCGAGTATGTCCTTAAAAATGCTGGAGCAAGACCGTCAGACAGAGATGATACTGATTTGCGTATTATTAAAGATTTCATGGAAAAAGGGGGAAGGATAATTGATTCACAAAATGAGGTGGAGGGGTATCCCAAGGTAGAGATGACAAGCAGAAAGCTTGATGTTCCAATAGATAATGTGGAGGAATGGTTGGCTAAAATGGCCAGGCAGGTAGAATAAAATTCCCTATGGAGAATATTACTTTCCCTTTAGTTTTCTGAGTTCATTGTGGTGTTTGACGACCAACTGTTCGCGTTGTTCGCGTGTTTGTTTACGATAGGCTTCGAATTCTTCACGCAGTTCCTCAAGGTCATTCTTGTTGCGTCTGGCAGTTGTCAATAGTCTTTTATTTGAAAGGAAAAGAATGGCAGTTATAAATACCAATCCGGCGATTACTGCCCAGACAATTGTGTTATAAAGACCCTTTTGCATAGGGATACCCAGAAAGGATAGCCTGTCTCTGTTTTTAATTGCCTCATCGAGCTGGTTGTTGGTATTTTGAAGCTCTTCCCGTAATGATTCCACAAGAATGACCTGTTCTCGCAGTTGGCCTTCGAGCTCCGAAATGGTAAATTTACTGCCATCCAGGGAATCGAGAGAATTGGTTTTGATTTTCTGGAACATGTCTTCACGAATGGCCCTGAAGTTATTATAGATCCTTGTTCTTTCATCGAGGTAATCTAATTGTTCCTCAAGGGTCCCTGTATCCAGTACCTCAGGCATTGTTCCTTGAGCATTAATGGAATTTCCTGCAAACAGCAACAGGTAAAATACTGTGATTTGCAGGAGAAGTGTGGGTTTCATTTTTTTCATGAATCAGGGTTTTTTTGGAAAGCTATGTGGAGCTAAGATATCAACGAAGTATCACACTCCAAAATTGTGATTGAGGTTTTTCAGAAAATCTAAGATATGCTGAATTAGATGATTTATTTTCTACTTAAAGAATTAAAACATATTTTTATCTGAAATAAACCCGAAAATGTCATGAAAAGGAATATCACTAGACGCAGTTTTGTAAAGACTACCCTTGCTACCACAGCAGCAGTTGCAGTGACTCCGGCATTCGGACACGGCCTGGGTTCCAATCCCTATGATCCCAAAGGATTACCAACTCGCGTATTGGGTGGTACAGGGGTTAAGGTCCCAATACTCGGATTCGGATGCGGAAGCAGGTGGATGTCGGTTGAGGATGACGATAAGGCAATTGGAATGCTTGAACATGCACTGGACAGTGGATTGTATTACTGGGATACAGCCGCATATTATGGGAATGACAATATCAGCAGCGAGGAAAGAGTAGGCAGATTACTCAAATCGAGGCGGAAAGAGGTGTTCCAGGTTACAAAAGTAGGTGATCGAGATGGAGAAAAGGCAAAAGAGAGCATTGAGCGTAGTCTAAAGCGCCTGCAGACTGACCATATTGACCTTTTGCATATACATGCGGTTATGGATGTAAAGGACGCCGAAAACCTGGGTGAAAAGGGACAGGTACTCGAGGTATTGCAAGATTACCGGGACCAGGGGATTGCAAAGTATATTGGTTTTACAGGACATGCATCTGCTGAAGGAATGAAAAGGGCTGCAGAACTATACGATTTTGATGTAATGATGATAGCTCTGAACCACCATGTAAATAGTGGGGATGAGCCTTTTGAAGAGCATGCTGTTACATTCGCTGCAAAAAAGGGAATGGGAGTTGCAGCCATGAAGGTAATCAGGCCCAGGGAGACCGTTGAGGGATTATCCGCTGAAACCCTGATAAGGTACGCGCTGACAGCCGACTATTTTTCCCTGGCCAATATTGGAACTGACAGTATGGATGTCCTGAATGAAAACCTTGACTTGATAAGAGATTTCAAACCTCTGAATAAAAATGAAATGAAGGATGTTCAGGCTGCTCTTACCCCGTTCTTCCAGCATAAGAATCTTGCATGGATGGATCAGTCCTATGTGGATGGGCATATGGCCTAGAAAAACTCTTAAGCAGGAATTTAGAACCTTCATGGATCAACTATCCATGAAGGTTTTTTAATAAGTATAATTTTGATTATATTTATATGTCCTACATATAAACAACCAAGTTACTAAAATGTAGATCAACGACTATAATGAGTGGAAATATTAAACGGGCCAAGGATGTAGAAATAAGCCCGATACCCTATGTGACATTGACCGACAGGGTAGAGATCCGGTTGATCGAATATCTGCAGGAAAAGAATTTTGAACCGGGTGACCTGATTCCAACAGAATTTGAATTTGCAGATGCCCTGAATGTTAGCCGGAATGTTATCAGAGAAGCTTTGAGCAGGTTGAAGATGCTGGGCTATATAAAAGCACGAAAAAATAGGGGTATGGTTACGTCATACCCTGATGTGATGAAAGTTTTTGGAAAAGTTCTTGATCCAATCCTCATGAGCAAGGAAACTCAGCTGGGATTAATGGAGCTGAGAATTTCACTTGAAATTGGCATTTCTGACCTTTTGTTCAACAGAAAAACCCCAAAAGACATTCAGGAGCTTGAAGAAATTCTTAAACAGGAAATAGTGGGACCTACAGGTGATGTTTCAAAGCAGAATAATATTGATTTTCATTCAAAACTTTTCCAGATAGCGCGAAACGATTATATACAAAAATTTCATGTTTTGCTGGAACAAATATTTACCTGCGTCTATAAATTACTGGAAGAGAAGGGTGAGATCCTGAGGGTTAGTTCTGCTACTCATAAAGTCATCTTCGAAGAATTGAAAAGTGGAACTGCCGATTCATTAAGGAAGGCCATCCAATCGCATTTGCAACCCCATATGGATATCATTAACAGGGAACGGAAAGCATTGACTAACAAAGAGCATGTTGATTAAACAATCCATCAGAATATGAACAAATTTAAGACCCTTTTGGCGGGCATTTTTCTCCTGGGATTGATTCAGTGGACCTTTTCACAAGATGAAAAATCTCTGAAGCATGAGTGTCTGCAAACCATGCATGAATTGAACACTGCATTGGCAGACCTTCAGATCCGAAATAAAGAAGATGTTAATTACGGAGCCATCCAATGCCCCCATTGCAATATTCTTCATACAAGGGCAGCCGAGGCAGTATTTCCGTTTGCTATGGAGTATCAACAAACGGGTGATAAAAATTTTCTTCTTGCATCCATAGATCTTGGAAACTGGCTGATCAAACAACAATATCCCGGTGGGGAATGGCAGGAGACACCGGAGGACTGGACCGGCACCACAACTGACCAGTTGCTGATGATGGCTATGGCATATCCTGTCATTGCAAAAAGCTTATCTGCCAAGGAAAAGGAGAACTGGATTAATTCCATTCGAAATGCAGCCGATTATCTCACCCGGGAAATGTCACCTGATTTTGCCAGTATCAATTACTGTGCAACCACTACCGCAACCTTAATGATTGCCAACCAGGTCGTTCCAGATGAAAAATACACATCAAGAGCGAGAACCCTTGCACACGAAGTTGTTGCTAAAATGGATGAGGATTATTTTTTGTTTGGAGAAGGGGGCAGGGTATTTGGAATAAAATATGGTGTTGATCTGGGATATAATATGGAAATGTCTCTATGGGGTCTGAGCCTTTATTCCAGATTGGCTGAAGATAAACTGGTTGAAAATATTGTAAGGAAATCGTTAAAGATTCATTTGAATTTCGTTTATCCGGACGGTTCTATAGATGGTTCCTGGGGTATACGTTCAAATAAGTGGACAACCTATGGGGGAGCAACCTCCGATGGTTGCCAGATCATGTTCGGGTTGCATGCACATGAAAATAACGCATACGGTACGGCTGCCCTTAAAAACCTTGAATATTTAAGAGGAATGATTAAAGAAGGTTTGGTTGGATACGGGCCTCATTATTATCACTTGTACGAAAAGCCACCCTGTATTTACCCGACTTTCGCGAAGGCCAAAAACCTGGCTATGACCCTGGAATATACCACCAAAGATATGGTCGAACCAGCTAAACTGCCTTCAGATGAAATAGGAAAAACAAATTACTTTAAAACGGTCCAGGTCGTAACCAAGCGAACCAAAAATTTCATGGCCACGATCTCGGCATACGGATATAAGGATATAGAGAAAGGATACAAAAGTAAATATATGTACCGCCCCACAGGTGGATCCATCTGCAATCTCTGGGTGCTGGATTATGGGTTTTTGCAGGCATCCAGCCAGACTCAGTACCAGAGATGGGAACCTATGCATTTTCCGGAAGCCGAAGGAATATTACCGATTACTCCAAGAATTGAGCATGCTGACTCGAACGGGTATTTTACAAACCTTTACGAGTTTGACGGAATATTGAGCATTGAATCCGGAGGCAATAACACCATCGTAAGTACCAGGGGGGAACTGAAAAACATGAAACAACAGCCTTGCGGGATTTCATACATATATTCCCATGAGTTTTCAGATGATTACCTGGTAAAAAAAGTAAAAGTTTCCTACCATGGGATCAGATCCGATGTTTCAATTGTTGAGCCTATAATCTGGCATGAAAACATGGAATTCGAGATGGAAAACGATCATTCTGTTCTGATTACTTCCAGCGATAAAAAATTCCGGTTTGAGATCATTGAAGGTGATGCGGAACTACTCATAGGGGGAATTGACAAAGATAAATTCTGGTCACCTTATCCATCCCTGCGTGCATTTCCAATTATTTTAGAAGTACCATACAGGGGGAGTGAATTGTCCAATTCAGTTAGCTATAAACTATCTATCATAAACTAATATCAACACAAAAATGAAATTTTCAATGAAATTATTTAAAATTAACTCCATCCATGGATTGAGTCTTATCACTGTAGTTTTCTTACTGCTTGCGCCGACCTCCTGCAAAGAAGAGGCAGGTGTTCATACCTTTCTTAAAGGGCCGTATTTACAGAACCCATTGATGGATGGGATGACCATCATGTGGGAAAGCGAAGCACTGGAATCCGGAGAGGTGAGATACGGTGAAACAGAAGAACTTGGAGAATCCGCTGCAGAATTTCATAAAACTAAGATTCACCAGGTCATGCTGACCGGTCTGAAACCCCAGACAAAATATTATTACCAGGTTCTTACAGGTGGACTGAAAAGTGAGATACATTCATTTTCAACAGCTGTTGAGAAAAACTCACCATTTAGTTTTATAGCATATGGAGATAATAAGAACGGGCCATTTAACCATGCGAAAGTTGCGAATCTTGCCCTGACGAAAGATCCAAATTTTGCCATTCATAATGGTGACCTTGTAAATCGTGGTGGAGTCTACATTCAATGGGAAAAGCTGTTTTTCAATCCCATCGGTCACCTGATCAGCCATGTTCCGCTTTACACAGTTATTGGAAATCATGAGGACAATTCTGATAATTACTTCAACTTTTTTTGTCCCCCTTGCGACACTCTCGCGTATTACTCGTTTGATTATGGCAATGCCCATGTAATTGTACTGAATTCCGAAGAGGAGGCAATGATCGATGGTCCAAATCAGATCAACTGGCTGATTTCTGACCTGGAAAGCAACAAGGATGCAACCTGGAAGTTCGTAGTTTTCCATGTACCTCCCTTCACATCAGGAGGTAATTATTACAAAAAAAGCAGAAAAGAAATAAAGGAACTCGTCGTTCCGATTTTCCAGAAATACAATGTTGATATGGTATTTAGCGGTCATGACCACCATTATGAACGCAGCTACCCAATCGGGTCAAAGGAAAACAATAGTGCAATAACCTATATTGTATGTGGGAACGGAGGAACTCCTCTCCGATTTAACATACCCAGGCACTGGACAATCTACAGCGAACGGGTTTTTGGGTTCACCCATGTAAATATTAACGGCAGTAAAATGCATTTCCAGTCCATCAGCATCGACAATCGTGTTATCGATGAATTCACACTTGATAAAGCCGATCCTGCTTCGGTAGCTGCCTACATGGAGAACATGATTGATTATAAGGACATACAGGATGTGTCCGAAGAAGCTTTAGAAGCTTACAACGAGGGAGATGATATGCAGGATGAGGATATGTTTGAGGAAGCCATTGAATACTACAAAAAGGTTTACAAGCTTGATCCGACCTGTTTAATCGCCCTTGGACATTCGGCAGTATGTCTTATGGAACTGGAGAAATACGATGAAGCGATTGAACTGGCATTGGATGTTATTGAAAAAATACCACAATTCCCGGACAGTTACGAAGCACTGATAGAATCCTATATGGCCCTTGGTGAATATGAGAAAGCACTGGAGGCCTGCGATAAATTACATTCAGTAACAGCTGATAGTCCTGATGCTTATGAATACAAAGCTGATATTTTTGAAGAGCAGGGGAAACTGGATATGACCATTCAGGCTATGCATATGGCGCTCGAAATATTGCCGAATGACGCAGGATTGCATTTTGACCTTGCAGAGTATTATGGTGAAATGGGTGACACTGTCAATGCTATTAAATTTTATGCGAGCGGGATTGACTGGTATATGGATGCAGAAAAAGATGATGACTATCTGGAAGCCGAATCAATAGTTAAAAGCGGAAAAATAGCCTCAAATTAACCTGATACTTGTAAAAATAGCGATATGAAACCGCATTGCTGCTGATTGTGCTTCTTACTGCCATCAGTTTCGGAATGACGGAGAATGTTCATGATATACGTAATTATGGTGCACTGGGTGACGGGATTCAACTGGAGACTGAAGCAATTCAGGCCGCAGTGGATAAATGTGCTGAAATCGGAGGGAAAGTGCTAATCCCAAAAGGAAAATATCACGTTCAGCGGCAGGGGTACAATCGATGGACAGGGAGGGAGCTTTCCCATTGAAAACAATGAGAAACCCTTCCGTTACATGAAATTGACCGGAGTACGAGATGTACTAATTGAAAGAATTATTTCAAAATCAGGGAATGGAACACTGATAAAGAGCGACCCGACTAATGAGGGATTCAAAATAGATGAAAACTCAATAATAGGGTTTTCAGGGGAAGGGGAATAAAGTGATAATAAAATACTGGTATGGATTCTGTTGCTATCCCCATTTTTTATCAATGTAAATGCCTGAAAAAGCGCCGTCATTTACCGAATCGCTGATCATAATAGACAGCAAGAAACCGGACCCCGAAAGATGATCCTATGTCCCGGTTGACCAACCAGAGTTTATCCTGCTTGTGTCTAAGACGTGTATTTATAACTGCCCCTGCAAGGTTTGGATCGGGATGATCCGTTGAAAAACGGTTTTTCAGGATCCACTCAAGAGACAACTCCGTATTTTTCCTGAAATCTTCTATGCCATGAGCTTCAAGTCGGAGCCAGAGAATTCCTGCAAAGGCAACTGCCGATCCGCAGATTGAGTTTCTGTTAACATCTCCGTTAGTGAAATTTCGGTAATAAATTGTACCGTCCCCTGTCTGGAATCCTGCAAATGTTGCTGCCGTTTTTCTGGCAGCCTCCAGGTAACGTTTATCACCAGTCAGGTCATAAGCGTCAAGCAAAGATTCAGCATACCACAGGTTAAATCTTGGATGAACGGATCCGTCTTCCTTGTTGTTGGGCATAAAATCCATCCACAGTCCGAAGCTGTCCTGTGTTTCCACCAGGCTCTCACAAAGTGCAATGAAAGCATCCCTGTATATTTCCTCCTTGGTATACCGGTACATATCCAAAAAAAGTGAGCCTTCGTTATTAGGTCGGGCCACATCCCATAAATCCTGATTTTCCTTATCGGGCCAGAAAGGACTTTCTTCCGTGAGAACTTCCCCTGTTTCAGGGTCTACATTATCATAACAAACCCCTTCATCCAGGAGGCACATATTGTTCAGCATCCAGTCACCGGCACGGGTTGGGACATCTGCATATTTTTTTTCACCCGTTGCTTCATAGAGCCTGTATAAGCCAGCCGTACCATCGGATACAGTGGCAAACACAATAACACTCCCTGCATGGTCTTCGTGCTGGGCATTTAGCATTCCGGTTAGTTTTGGATGGTCTGTGATTTCGAGGTCCGTCCACCAGTCGCCTGACTTTCTTGCAGCCTCCAGGTATGATGATTTCTCTGTGATCCTGTAAGCTTCACAGAGGGCATAAACAGCCTGACCCGTATGCCATGGTGGTTCATACCGGTACCATTTCCCTTCGGTCATGTTATAATCACATCTCGACATACCGGTTTCATCAATCATGGCATTTGAAATGTAATCTGCCGTTTCCTCTATGGCGGTTACTATCCTTTCCTCAAGAGGATCTTTGTCCTTAATGCCTATGCAAAGAGTAACAAGGGGGACAGTAATGAGCAGGATAATAATTTGTAGAATTCTTTTCATTGGTTTTAGTATTATTGGATATAATATTTCTGTTTATGATTCCTGATTTCTTCGTCAGCCAACTTAATTGCGAAAGCCTGGCCTGAGCTATTGTATTCAAATTTAAGCAGGATATGATTACGGCCTTCTTTTAGTGGCAACATGAATTCCTGGTCCGATGTTGCGGCATCAGGAACTCCCATATTCTCAAAGATCAAGTCATCGTTGCAATAAACGGCTACTCCTCCTTTGTAATTCAGGATAACTTTTGTTTCCTTATCAGCAGGTGAATCAAGGGTGCTGTATGCATAGGCAATTGAATTGCTTTCGGTCGGACATGCCAAGCCCAGGTTCACTTCATGCCTGTAAGGGGAATCGAATTTGTGCCATCGGATTTTTCCTCCTTCAGGATCTGTAATTTCCATTCCAGGATAAGGCCTGGCTGCTGTTTCTCCTCCCATGTGTACAAGGAAATCCCCCGTGAAATCAGCTATTGACTTTACCGGGAATGGCCCGCATGTCAGCCAGAACTGGAAATACTGACCGCTATGTGTACTGATGTCAAGCCTGATATTATTTGCAGGGGGAAGTGGTTCCCCATCACTGAAACCGGAGATAGCTTTGTCAAGGAGATTGAGCTGGTTCTCAAGAGCCTTAGGGTTCACCGAAAAATTAAATCCGATTTTATGAAGGAGAAATTGTATAATTCCATTGCGGATGAACCTCATGGTATTTTATATTGATTTCTGTCATCTGATCATCAGATAT
>DRHS01000154.1 GCA_011053095.1 Bacteroides sp. | reverse complement strand
TCCTCGGGGGGCCACGAGTGCCAGCATAAGATTCTGGTCCACAGGCAGCTTGTGTTCGCGACCGGCGAAGGCACTCCATGGCGTTATACCAGTGAGAAGTATGACAACGAGACCATACGCCAGATCACAACAAATTTTCCTCATTGGTTTCATCCACGCCTGCGTTTCTTCATCGGTCGCGAACACAAGCTGCCTGTGGACCAGAATCTTATGCTGGCACTCGTGGCCCCCCGAGGACTGATGCTCAGCTCTTCCATTCATGAGCAGCAGGGCAACCCATGGGGTTTCGAACAGAATTATCAATCTGCACGAAAGGTATATCAGTTCCTCGGTGCAGACGACAATCTCGGCCTTCGCCTTCGCTACCACGCCCATGGTACCTCGGCGGAAGACATCGAGGCATTTGTGGATTTCTTTGATCATGTATTTGGCCGGAATACCAATAAAACAGACCAGCCCCCACGCAGATTTTATTACGACTATTCTTTCGAGAAATGGTTGGCCATGAGTTATGAGTACAACACCAACGCCCTGGATTATCCCGCCAGGGGCATTGATGATTTGCTTCTTTTAGATGATGGCGGTATGGTTTCTGGTGTCGAGCAATGGGAACAGAAAAAGACAGCGGTGCAGAAACGTATTCAGTGGGGACTTGGAGAACCGACACAAAGCCAATCGGCTCCACGCAGACCCAGGATGGCAGATAGTATGGGCCGGATGGCAATTGGGGGACAGCCGGACGGAGGCAATTATCCGGGTGGTAATCTATACTTCCCCACGGATGAAGCAGGTAACCGGACAAGTGGTGATCTGCCTGTGATAATCTACCTGCACGAATACGCTTATGCACATGGTTATGGCCGTTTCATGAGGGAACTCGGCGTGGAAAATTCCAAAAGCATAATTCAGGGATTGGTCGAATTGGGATATGCGGTATATGCATTTGACCAGATTGGATTCGGAACCCGTGTCGAAGAAGGCACACACTTTTATCGTAAAAATCCCCATTGGTCGAAAATGGGCAAGATGGTTGAAAATACAAGCGCAGCAGCTGAAATGCTCGCCAATCTGGAGGGCATCGACCCTGAAAGGATCTATGCTGCAGGTTACGCACTGGGTGCCACGGTCGGATTATATACTGCTGCTGTAGATGAAAGGATCGCGGGAGTGGTTTCCGTTTGTGGTTTTACACCAATGCGTCTGGATACCCCCGATAAGGGTACGGAGGGTATCATGGCCTATTCACACCTGCATGGTCTTATCCCGAGACTGGGCTTTTTCGTTGACGAGCCGGGAAGGACCCCTTACGACTTCCACGAGATCTTAGCTTGCATAGCACCCCGGCCCCTTCTTGTAATAGCACCAACATGGGATCGGGATGCCACTTTCCAGGATGTCAGGACATGCGTGACAGAGGCAGAGCAAGTATACCGGTTCTACGGTGCTTCCGGGAATATTGAACTCCACGCTCCCGACGATTACAATCGTTTCAGCCATGATATGCAGCAACACTTCTACACCTGGATCCGGGAGAATTTCAAATAATCCTGCCAGTTAAATGACGCGAAAGTCAATTATTACTTTAAACAGCCTCTGCGCTGAAAGCATCAGGCATGTGAACAATTGCCATAAATGGACATTAAATCCTAATTCAGATCAATCTCATCCAGTTCGGCAATGAGGAAGGGATAGTCGCTCAGGGGAATATTGTTAAATACCGTATTACCATTAATAATTTCAAATTCTCCAAGCTCATAAACCTTCCCTGTTAAAAGATCTATTCTAACCGGTTTTTCAAAGCTGCAATCTCTCAGCTCAAGGTTTACAATGGCAGGATCAGGGGTGTACTCCTGTGGGTGCCAGGGCAACCAGTAGGCTATGAGATTATGTCCTTCAGACTGTCCTGTTTAAGGCGGAGTTTACGGTCTGGAATGAATCGGCCGAACCAAGCGATTCCTGTGGTGATTATTCCCACCAATTAATAATGGTTGGAAATGGAAATAGTTCCAATCTTGGTAAGATGACTACAAGAATGGTTTTTTGCGCTGATTTAGAACCTACCGGAGCTTATGGAAATGGAACCGGCAGATTCGTAGCAGACAACGGAGATGAATTATATTTTGATTTAGTAATTGGGGAAATCATCCTGAATGAAGCTGATAATGCATCATTTTATCCAACAAGATTCGATGACAGGGTCGATTTTACAGGGGGCACCGGGCGTTTTGAAGAAGTCTCTTCCCTGACTGCAGGTATTACGATTTATTGAAGGGGGAGCAATTTGAGCGCTTAAACGCCCTGGACTTAGCTATTGACGCACCGCCTCTGGATATGAAGTTGACGCTGTTCTGGAAGATGCTCAGTTTGCCATTGAAATAAAATCATCACGTGAAATTCACAGCCACCATGTTAAAGGCCTGGAAGCTTACGCTGAAGAACACCCTGATATGAGAAGGATTGTCGTCACAAATGGACAGGATCTGTAATACAGGGATTTTACATCATTTTAACCACATATACATCGGATCGATCGTCAAATTGCGCATTGTAGGAGATCCATTTGCCGTCAGAAGTCATTTGACAATGCGGATGCCGGGTTTGGGCGCCGGATTCAAATGTGCTGTTGTGTTTTGCCAATAGTTCAATTCTTGGATTATCGTCTGCATCGCGTTCCTCCCAATGGATTCCGGACAAAAATTCATACGCCAGCAGGTTATCGACAATTATGGTATTCTGAAGTCTGTGAGAACTCACATGTCCATAAGACAGGTAAGGGTATTGTTTTTCCCATACGATGGAACCATCTATCGCGGCTACCCCTATAAAATGCCGGGTTCCCGGTCCATCCTTGTAGGGTGAGCCGGTTTCCTCATACTTTTCACGCATACTCTGATCACCCGATGGGCCATGATAGTAAATATGGTCTCCTTTATAACTCCAGTTCCCATGCCATGTAAACTTGCTCGGATCTTGCGGACGTATTTCAGTCAATTGGCCGCTGCGCATGTTAAGGATCCAATCCCGTGAAGTTTTGCCATTATCACCACCGTGGCCGAATCTTGGGGATGAATCGCGATGGTAAAGCAGTAAATCGGGATCCACTGGACTTGGCATGGAATGTCCGCCCCGGAAAGCTTCATCCCGAAATATATCCTCACTGTCACCGGTATCAAGGTCAACCCGGAGGATGTTATAGCCCAGCGCTTTGTCCGGGTCTTTCTTCCCGTTATCCCTGCGGAAATCAAAATCGTGGTCGTTGCGGATCACAATGAGATGCTTGCCGTCACAGGTGCCTGCAGAACCACTGAAAAATCCTTTTCCATTACTGCCTATTTCCTGCACTAAATCGCCGGTATGCAGATGATAAATGCGAAAGAACTGACCATAGCGAATCACAGCCAGGTCCGTATTGGGCATTATTTCAAGGCTGTTGCCACTGGTAAACTGAAATCTGTCGTCAGGACCGGCACGGTCAATGACCCAGCAGGCCCCCGTGGTGATATCCGAACGGATCAATGCGGAATCTCCTCCGGGATTCCAGGTGCAGAAAACCAGGTACCGGTCATCCTTTGAAAACCCGGAACTCAGATGATAGGTGGGTTTTTGATTGAACTGCCGGAAGGAAGTGAGTCGCCTGGTTAGCCGTCCGGTAGCCTCATCAGGGAATACAAAGGATTCATTGAATGTTTCGCCTTTCCCGGGAATACGGCTACCTGAGTTTTTCCGGGAATCCCTTGAGAGAAACCGCATGTCCCTGATGCTGTTAACAGGATCTGCCATTATCATGCCTCCCAAAAACAGGGAAGATTTTATGATCTTGCGTCTTAAATGGTCCATAATTATTCTGTTTTTCAATTATTATTTTTGTTAAAATCCGGCCAGTCATTTGCAGCGCGCCAGTTCTCGCTCTGCCAATCGGGCATGTTTTTTCCGCCATATGATGAAGTAAAAGGATGCCTGATAGAGGTATCCCATTGGTGGCTGCTGAATTCCAGGATATCCAGTATTTCCGAGCACCAGCGTATGATGGCCGTCCGGCAGAAGGTTGACCACCAGTCGGGCTTCTTGTCAATTCCGGCACGGTGTACAGCGCCTCCTTCGGGGTGAAAGCACTTGAAGTTAGCCTCATATACCCGGCTCAGGCATTCCTTTACCTCCTTTTCCAATACACCGTATTTCTGATATAAATTTGCGATGATAAAAACAGCATCCACGTCTATGCAATTATGGCTGTAGGTGACAGGATCGAACAGACCAGTATCTTTTTGCTGCAGAGCTATGACCGTTCTTATAGCTTCTTCCGGATATGGCATGTCTTTCCCGAATAGAAAATAGATAGCGAACTGATGCATCGCACCTGCCATGATCCTCAGGTCGTTCCCGGTTTTCATCAGATCCCACATCCCCGTTCTACGATCAAAGTTTGCGTCATGCCATTCAAACCAATAATTTAGAAATTCACCAGCTGTCTCATTCCCAAGGCATTTCCATTCAAACGCCATCATATATGCCAGGTCCATATCCATATTGCCAAATCCCCAGGGATTATTCCAGTCATCAGTTTCAAGCCAGCGAAACAGAGACTCCTTTGTGGTTAAAAGGTTGTCCAGGTAAGCAAAACGATAGGGTGGCTTTTGTTTTGAAAGAATGCTTGCGAAAATCAACTTCCTTTGACCGTGAATAATGTGATAAGTAGTTCTGGAGGGAATACGGATCAGGGAAATGTTATCAATGGATTTTTTTGTCAATCCATTCGGATTCTGATCATGGATTACGGAAAGGTCCAATTTCTGCCTGGCAAATTCAACTTCGCCGAGCATGGAATACAATCTCTCGCCGCCCGGATCATTTTCCTCCATACGGGCAATGCTGTTGCGCAATGAAGGGTAGTCAACAATCGAACGATCCCAATTATAACCCGGGGGCAAAGACCTGTCAGTGGAAAGTTGCTTTCCGGGGGATCCTGCAAAAGCACCTTCTGCAGCAGGAAAGGATAACATACCGGCGGCTAAGGCTGATAAACTCTTTTTAATAACTGTTCGTCTATGCACAATGAGTCCTCCTGTTGTTTAAATATTGACGTATAAATGGATGCCTTTCTTATTTAAATTAATTGAAAACCAGTTCTTCTTTTTCAACGATAAGCATTGGATAATCAGACAATGGCAGATTACTAAAAGTTGAAGTATTGTCTCCTTTTTCCACCTCCAACTGGTAAACTCTGCCGTTCAGCAGATCAACCAGAACGGGATCGGAAAATTCAAGCGGTGTAACTAAATCAACTAAGGCTAATTTGGGCAAATATTCCTGTCCGTGCCAGGGAAGCCAGTACACTATCAGATGATTGTTGTCTTTTGTTTTAAAGGCGCCCGAAATCGGTATTGATGGAAATGCGTCTTCAAATGAACCAATCCCGTAAAATACACCCGGATCCTTAACTTCAATGCTTGCTTTAGATCTGATTAATTCATATCTGTTGTCGACAACCGCACAAAGATTCTGGTAGGCATAATATCCCGCCTTCTCTTCTCCTGTAGGATTGCGAAGCAGGCATTTCTCATTCACTCCGGCGCCTCTTACCCTGCCATATCCGGCGTAATAGCCTATTGTGCTGTCAACTTCAGTCAGGAAGGAACGAGTTTGAAGTATGTTGCGGTCTCCATCGGAATAGAGTTTAAAATAGTTGCTCAGTGTTGATCCGCATAGAGCCACATCGGAGAAGGCCTGACGAAGCAACCACTTAGCCTGGATATTCTCTCCCCAGGGAGCCCTGCCCCTGAAGTCCCGGGTACTGCTTTGCGATGGATAACCGCATTCACCCTGCCAGGTTTCTATGTCCGGATTGTATTTATCAATTACCTTCCTCAATTTCAGCGTCCTTGGAAATCTTTCTTCAGGTTCGGGGCCGTATTGATGGTAAGATATTATGTCAATTTTATCGGCAAATCCCATTTCAAGGTACCCCTCGGTCCACTCCGGTTTAATTCCTGCAGTTGCTCCCACAATGACCTTTGCTTCGGGGTCCAGTTTTTTGATCAGGGTGGCAGTTACCTCTACCAGTTTTCCATAATCTTTAGCATCAGGACCTTTTCCCCAGTAAGCATGATGATCTGGCTCATTCCATATCTCCCAGTATTTTATCCTGTCTTTGTATCGGAGGACTGCCGCCTCCACGAATTCCGACCAGGCTTTCATTGCAACAGGATTATAAGTTGGAGGAGCCGGACGTTCGCCATATAGTTCAGCCTTTTGCCGGTCCTCGTGGGGATAAGTTTTAGTATACAGCCCATTGGATCCTCCAAGGATCACAAAGGGAGTAATTCCATATTTCAATGCAGCATTAAAAGCTTTGTCTGTGGCAGACCAGTCGTAAACACCTTTAGTCTTTTCAATTTTTGGCCAGCTTGCACCTAAGCGGGTCCATTTTACACCAATTGCGCCAGCTTTCTCAAGTACTTCTTCATCAAGCGAACCAGCCTG
>DRHS01000153.1 GCA_011053095.1 Bacteroides sp. | reverse complement strand
ATTATAACATTTTTAATTCAAAAAAGCAAATAAATTTTAATCATTGTTTATCAGACCATTGGCAATGATGTATATTACTTGAGGGTAAATTAAAATGTTGTATATATGACTATAAATGTTATATTAAATTTGAGTAATGCCTTAGGATAAACGAATGCTCGGACGTCAGCCGGATTTTTGACATTCATTTTTCACCTGACTACTGGACGGAATCCGGCCTTGCAGGGGCGCCTGCCGAAAACGGGCCGCATGCGGATTTTATGCTGGCAGAGGGCATTGGTGTCGACTATATCCGCAGCGATAACGGATTCAACGGATTCTGGTATATACACGGATACGATACGGGCATGTCCATCAACAGCAATTATTCAGGCGGACCGTTTTACGGGATTGAGATTACCGGTTGTAAGAAGGGCATTGTACTGAGTAAACTCAACCAGGTTCCGGCCTGTTTTTCGCGTTGTGTATTCGAGGGTTCAGAAGCATCACTGGTTTTGGATGAATTAACCGGTGCCGCCCAGTTTTATGACTGTCAGTTCAGGAGTGAGACCAGAACGGTAAAACCGGGTCCCCCGGCTGGATATACAGCCTCCCAGGTCAGTTTTCAGAATTGTGTTTTTGAAGCCCCGGCACATCTGACCGGATTAATGTCATCGGTTGCCAATTCCTCCTTTCCCTTCAGCGGTGGAGATCATATAATACTGGATAGTGATTGCCGGAATGTGCTTCTGATGGACAATACTTACCAGGGAGGGCGAAGTGTTCAGAACAACATGTCAGATAAGGATGATGCAAAGATCCGGGACACTACAAAGGTTTACCCGGTGGCAAAAGGATTTGAGTATGAACCCTTTATTTCACATGCTCCTTCACGGGATGCCCTGTACATTGCCACTGACTTCACCGGTGTTGTCGAAGGAGATGCAGATGATGACGGTCCGGGAATACAGCTGGCTCTTGACAAAGCTGCCGCCGAGGGGGGAGGGATCGTTTATCTGCCCGCCGGGGAATACTATTTGAAAACTTCAATTACCGTACCCGGGAATGTGGAACTCAGGGGAGCCCTGGATATACCGCACCATGGCAAACTTCTGTGGGACAAGAACCAGGCGCATGAGTTCGGGACCCTGATCTACGTTGACCACAACCGTGGAAGTTCTTCAGGATCCACAATTATTATTTCTGCAAATGCCGGGATTCGCGGTATTTCCGTCTATTATCCGAACCAGGATATTCATATTACCGGGAATGCCAGGCCTTATCCATGGCTGTTCGGTTTGAGCGGGGAAAACATATATGTGAAAAATGTTTGTGCGGTAAATCCATACCAGCTTATGGACATTGCCTCTGCCAGATGTGATTCACACTATATTGAAAATATCTATGCCTATACCCTGGTCGGCGGAATACGTGTGGGAAAAGGCTCCACCGGGGGCAGGATCAGGAATATCCATTACAACAATACCATGCTGGGACAGGCTTACTTTCCGAACGATGATGATAAACTGGATTCCTGGTGCCTGAAGAATATGGAACTTTTCAGGTTGGGACATGTGGTGGACCAGGAAATGTTGCTTTGTTTCGGCAGGCAATGCCGGGCCGGTTTCGTGCTTGAAAATGAATCGGGTAAGGGGGCGGACGGATTGTCGATTGGCTTTGGTGTTGAGGACATTGAGGTAGGGGCCTGCATTGAAGTTACAGGAAACAGCGGATTCGAATTTATTAATGCCTCTTTGCTGGCTAATAATAATACGATAAATTTTAACAGTCCCGATACACTTATGCTATTCAATTCCAGAACCAAGAACAGCCGGCATTTTCTTAAATCATCCGGTCAGATCGGACGCCTGGTATTCACCCAGGTTTTGCACAGGGGGGATAATACAAGCATACAGTTCGATAAGGGTGAGGTCGAGATCCTTAATGGTCTCTTTTATAATAGTCTGAAGATCGATCTTGGTAGTCCCGATATTCCCCTAAGGATGTATGGAATATTCTTGAGAAAAGGACTGTTTGAAATGAATCTTAACGAGCCGGAAGTATTCTGGGATTATATTCCGGACCTGCATGCTGCGGATCCCGGAATAAAATTCAATCCGGATCTATTCCTGTTCCCCGGGGATATAAAGATTACCGGGATCCAGGATTCTAAACATGATGCATTTATGCGGGTCAGGATCTTTCCAAATCCTGCAAAAGAGGTCTTGTATATTGAACGGGATCAGGGAGGTGATTTGCAGCTTAGGATATATGACATGCTTGGGAGGATGGTCTATTCAGGCATGATGCAGGGTAATAAAATGTCGTTGCAGGCAAATAGTATAGGTCCGGCGGGTATCTACATCGCAAAGTTTGAAGGAGAGAACTGGGTAGAGGAAAGATTGCTAAATCTTCGGTAGGTCATACCATAAATGAACCCGGGGAAGTTTGTTGTATTTATTTCTGCCTGCTGAGATGATCGGGGACTGTTACATCTTTCCCTCGTACCGTAATTTGTTTTACAATACTTATCTCCTCGTCAATTTGTCCGTTCAGAGATGCATTTCCGGTGTGTAGGAATTCACCGTAGGGCCTGCCCAGTTTTTCCAGGTCTTTGGTCAGCACTTCTTTCATCTTCAACAGTTCCACACTGAATTCCGGATCGTAGGCAAGGTTATTCATCTCCTGCGGATCCTCGGTGAGATTGTAAAGCTGGTCCTCATCCCAGAATCCCGGGTGGTCCGCACCCCTGGTGCCAATGCCCAATCGTTGAAGGGGAGCCATTAATTTGGGAAGGTTCTGCAAGGGGGCAGCCTTGATTTTACGCACCTGATCTTCAGTATATCTTAGGGCAATATACTTCCAGTTATCTGTCATCACTGCCCTTGAATTTCCCAGTTCGAAATACAGGTGGTCCCGCCAGCCTTCTGCCTCCCCATTTTCGAAAAGGGGGACAAGACTTTGCCCGTCCAGGTGATAGCTTTCAGGAAGCACTGCCTCTACCAGCTCAAAGTAGGAAGGGGCCAGGTCAATATTCTGTACCAGGGCATCGCAAACAGTACCTGCCGGTATCCCCCCGGGCCATCTCATCAATAATGGAATCTGTGCTCCATCAATACCAAACAAACATGCTTTGTCTGTACTGCCGTGATCGGGTGCAAAAATCAAAAGAGTATTATCTGCAATGTCAAGTTCTTCGAGCTTAGCCAGAATATCTCCTATCATAGCATCTATCCAGGCATAACCCCAGTCGCCTGATTCCGGATCATATCCCAACTCAACGAGTTTTGCTTTCAGCTCCTTCCTTTTCTCCATTACCGAAGGAGATGCATTAATTTCACCAGCACCTGTAAAATCAGGTTTGTTAAAAGATTGAATCCATTGATTATCAGGTCCGTGAAGAAGGGTTGGGCAGCATTGCATAAAGAATGGCTGATCCTGATACTCCTCCAGGAACTCCAATACGGCACTGGTATTCCATTCAGGATTATGAGCCGCATAGGGCCGGGAAAGATTACCCTCATAGATATTCTTTGCCCAGTCAAAGCCCATATTTTTGAGATATTTTCTTCCCCAGGCTTCGTTATGGGCAAAAATATTTGAAATTTCCGGAGTTGGTTCTGTCTGTCTTGTCATTCCTTCCTTAAATCCTTCGATGAATGCATCCTTCCCCTCGTACATTTCCGGCTGGTCGAGTCTCGACATCAGGTGGTATTTACCAGTAAATCCTGTTACATACCCTGCCTGGCTCAATACATGTGCAACGTTCATCCTGTCATTTTCCAGTGCAACATTGAAGCCCGGAAAACCCTGGCCATCAACACCAACCTCATTTTCATAAAGATTACTGTATGAAGTTCCGGCATAGCGGCCGGTTAAAAAGCTGTATCGTGAAGGAGTACAAACTGTGCTGCTGACATACGCTCTGTTAAATCTTATTCCTTCTCTGGCAAGTCTCTCCATATTGGGTGTATATACCTTACCCCCATAAGCAGATAATTCATCCATGTCCTGATCATCAATGAGAATGATAAGGATATTGGGCCTATCGGGTTTTTTTGGATTCACGCAGGAAACCGGGATGAAAAGAACAAGGGAAAGAATTCCATACCCCAGGATAATTCCGTTAAATTTTTTCATAGTGAAAAGTAATAAATATTCTCAGGACCATATCTGGTTAAAACTAATCCTGAAATTTTAACTTAACCAGTGGTCCTATTATCGGGGAGTATTATGTTAATGAAAGCCGGATAAGTTAAGCCTGCTTAGTTTCCGTTTGTTTCTATTTATTCGATTCCAAGACACTAAATGCAAATTCCTCGAAGATAACACCGGTATCAATAAATACCAATGAATCATTTACCTGATAGGTGGTTCCTCCATCTTCATAAGTATAATCCAGGTAAATAGTCCTGTGCTTTTGGTCAGTATAGCTCTCACTTTCCGGATCATCTTTAGTAAAGTATTTACCACTTCCGTTTATCACAACAGATGATGCATCAGTTTGCGATACAGTAATCGTTTTGTTACTTTCATTAAAGGAAAGCAATGCACTAAATTTACCTCCGGTTTTATTTCCTCCAATGATCGACATTACGCTCTCATCCAAAGTTTTTGTTGATAACTCTACCATTCCATTGTCAGTAAGGAATCTTTCAGAATAGACGAGGGTATCGACACTGCTTGTGCGAAGTCCCCTGAGGAGATAAACTCCATGAAATGGATTTATGTATTTAATACCAAACAGGGTATAATTCTGAGGTGGGATTTCCCAGTTCTCCACCACCCTCGGATCAGGATCAGGAACTAAAGCCAGACCACTGAGAATCGAATCTGCATCTGTATCTATTATTCTTAGCGGAAGCACATAATGTAAGCCAGTCGTTTTAGGATCATTAAAGAATGCATCATTGAGATTCACTCTCAGTTTTCCAAAGAATCCGCCTTTCGGAATAGTTATTTTATCGAATGTTGCATCATAATATGCAGAGGGCAATATTTCAAGTGTATCCCCATTTTCTGACACAACACTATCTATAAGTTCCGGTGCCAGCTCAATCATAACTTCCCTGTCGGATAAGTTCTCGAACATGCCGCCAATAGCTACACCAACACTAAAAGCATGCTCAAGATCAATGGTATTATCGCCAATTACTTCATCGCCGAGTATCAGTGTTCTCAATGGTGTTTGATAAGGAAAATAAACAGCATTGTTTTTATAATCCTCGAACTTTATATCCTGGTTTTCACAGCTGAATGAAATTGCAGCTACACCTAATAAGATAAATATATTTTTCATGTACTCTATATTTAATTTTGTAAAAAGCAAACCATTACCAGCCCTCATTTTGAACCAGATCATATTTCAAAGTCTCATCGTAAGGGATTGGTCCGTAAATCTGATAATCCTGATATTGCCTTTTCTCAACTTCCTCGTAACTATAGGAAAGCCCATCTTCAGAAACCCTTACACCGTAAACCGGTTCATTCATAAGGTCAGTTAGTTTCCATCTGCGAAGGTCCCAGAATCGTTGGTTTTCAAAGCACATCTCCAATCGCCGCTCGTTTTTTATCAGATCTGCCAATCCGGCCTGGTCCTGTAAGTCTACCCAGAAACTTGATATAATCCCGGCCCTGTCGCGAATCGCATTGATCACCTGGCGTGCATTATATCCGCCAATGTCACCGTCCGGACCTAATTCCTCATTTGCTGCTTCAGCAAACATAAGCAAGACATCCGTATAACGCACAAATGTGTAATAACGCATTCCTTCGGAATTTACTGTCGGATCACGATCAACGTTGGCAATGTTCATGAATTTTCTAAGATAATACCCGGACTTTGTGGAAAATTTATCCAAACTCCCAAGGGCGTCCTGTGTCCCGGTTCTGGTATCAATTGTTACAGGTTTTGCTCCAATTGTAAACGTTGCCCCATTATACATAATGTATTTTTCCAACCTTGGGTCCCTGCCCGAGTACGGGT
>DRHS01000152.1 GCA_011053095.1 Bacteroides sp. | reverse complement strand
TTACTTTATCTTTACTCTTAGGTTCCATGTTATTTAAAATTTGGTTGTTTTAAATTTAACATTTTAAGGAACCTCTCGGAAGAATCAGCTCATCAAAGGCTGATTCTTCCTTCTTAAATTTCAACTAAGTTTGGGACAACATCTTGTTCTTGAAATAAATAGCATATGATATTTTCTGATAAAGTACTGAGACTTGAGGTTCTGTCAAAAGAAGGAACCTCCAGAACCCCATCAGTAAAGTTTGATTCAACCCAGGGTATTCTTGAGATTAAAGGCAGATCGAATCCTGAATTGGCAATGGTATTTTACGAACCCTTAATAGATTGGCTCGAAGAGTATGCAAAGGCCCCCGGAGAAAAAACTGTTGTTAATATACAGTTAGAGTATTTTAATTCAAGCTCCTCAAAGTGTATACTTGATGCCATTAAAATACTTGAAGGCATATACAAGGCAAAGCATCAGGTCGTGATCAATTGGTATTATGAGCAAGATGATGAAATCATACTGGAAGCTGGGGAAGATTATAAATTCTTGACAAGTACACCATTTAAAATAATAGAAATAGTAGAATAGGTATTTCCTTGGTTTTCTGCCTGATCCTGGGAATCTGGTGTGTTAGAGTTATTTATTTCGTTCTGCAGGGAGCCAGTTTTCCGGAATTTACAATAAAACAGAAATTAAATTATGGATTATAATTTTGGTAAATTTTTAAGAAATGTTGGCAAACACTGCATTACCAAACAGGATTTCGTCGATATGGCAAATAAAGAAATCTATAAAAGAAGATTCGTATATCTGAAACCACCTGCATTGTTTCACCAGCAATCATATATTAAAAGACTCGAGGGGACTGTGTTTGTTGCAGAGAATGGACAATTTAAAGATATGGACATATTTAATAATCACGTAGCAGAATTGCTGGATAGATTAGCTTGAAACTCCCCCGCAATGAATTGCAGGCGTTTGAGGAATTCATGCTATACGAGTATTGAATTTTTGTAAAACGAATAAGGATCTTTAGGAATAATTGAAATTCCATTCTATTATAAAACTGCCCTTTTGTTCATCACAGGGCTTATTATTAATAATACATTAGGATTATTTGTAGGGTAGTAATTCATTTTCCACTTTGACTCAGAAAAAGCTAGCTGAATTCTCCGGTATTTATAGTTTATCTACTATTAGCTTTAAGAGACGAAACGGAAATAACATAATCTCCTTCACCCAGATTGAATTTACCTGATTGTAAGCCTGTAATCTTCTCAGGACTAATAATTTTCTGATTCTTTTTAACCTCCATTCGTCGATATTGGTCTATAGGCAGGATTACGTTTGCAGAGCTTCCCTCCGGAACTTTCAATTCATAAATGTAACCGTCCCTCCCTTCTTTTTTCCAGTTTGAAACAATCTGCCCGAAGGGTGAATGATAGGTACAGTAAACCGAATCCAGTCCCTCAAGAATCGAAGGCGCCAGAATAAACTCCTTAAATCCCGGATATTCGGGATCGGGACGTATACCCCCCGGCCAGCGATAATACCACTCCGTTACTGTTCCGAACATGGGATGGCAGTTGGAATAGGTATCGTCGCTTTCCTGCCAGGTCTCCCAGATCGTAGTCGCCCCCCGCTCAATCATATATCCCCAGCCCGGATATCCGGTACTGTTTATTATATCATAAACCATGTCCGAAAAACCGTATTCAGACAGGGTTTCAAGAACATACTTGGTGCCGAATATTCCGGTGCTGAAATGACCTGACGGACCGTTTTTTACTGCTCTGAGCAATGAATCTTTCGCCGCTTCAATTTCATCCTCCGGTACAATTCCGTGATACAGCAAGGTCGAGAACAGGGTCTGCCTGTTTATGTCCCCTTCAAAAGGTTTATCCCAGAACTCCTCTTTTATAATAGCCTTCAAACGTTCTGAAAGCTGTTCATATTCCCTTTCACCTTCCTTATCTCCCATTATTGAAGCGAATGTTGCCATAATGCGGGCACATTGCAGGTAATGGCACGTACCTGTCAGTTCGACGGGAACGGGTTCCAGGGATTCATGGTCGCTCAGGCCTCGATCAACAACGCCTTCCGGATGTAAAAGGGTTGCCTTATCCATCCACTTTTTGTTCTGATTATACAGCTCTTCAACAATCTCCGTATCGTTGTAGTAGAGATACAGGTAATATTGAGTGATGAGGTAAGCCGATTCCCAGCTTAACCCGCAATACTTTATACCGGCAAAAGGTGCGGTATCTACAAAACAGGAATCGTTCATGGCATCCACCCAGTCGTAAATTGTTTTACGGTAAAAAGTCTGCATATCAAAATTATAGATAAACGATTCACTGGTTGCGTTTAAGTCACCGCCGTAACCAAATTTTTCTCTTGCCGGACAATCGGACTGAACACTTACCAGGTTTGACCGGAATGTTCTTACCGTAGCTTCCTGGATTAAATTCAACAGTTCTGAAGAACATGAAAAGTTATTGCTATTTGAAAGGACTGAATGAATGAATAATCCCCTGATATCCGAAACGTCCGGTTTCTCAGATAATCCTGAAATCTCCATATACCTGTACGTATGGTAAGTGAAAGAGGGACTAAACCATGCATCCGGGTTCTCGCCAATTATATAACTATCTGTTTGCCATGCAATTTCCGGAGCACCCGCACCGCCAATACCCTTGCTCTTTATCTGCCCGATAACGCTTGTCATAGGATTCAGTTTCCCATCCTCAAATATTCGTTCGCCAAACCTGAAGATTATGGTATCACCGGTATTTCCTGACAGTTTTATTTTATATGTGCCGGTAAAATTCACTCCCATATCCACAATATAAATTCCCTTTTCAGGGGAAATAATCCCCAACGGTGTTATTTCCTGGGTTACCTGGACCGGCGGGAAAAATGCCTTTTCCGGCTTCCCGCCCGGACCTTCACCAACTTCTGCAGCAGTCCATGATTCATCATTATTTCCTGGAGTATTCCATCCATGTATTTCCTTCTGTGCATCATAGGCCACACCCAGGTAGACACTGTTCCTGATGAGTGGTCCATAAGCATATTTCCAGGTATGGTCGGACACGATCTCTTCAGAGCTGCCATTTCTATAATTGACGATCAGTTTCGCAATAAATGCAGGTTTCCCGACACTCAGGTCTTTTCTCAGATTCCTTCGTCCCCATTTCAGAAGGGGCAGGGGATTATAGAAACCGTTCCCCAGCGATACCCCCAAACAATTAACTCCATCCTTGATCATGGAGCTCACATCATATTCCGAATAGTAAATCCTCTTACTGAAATCGGTCCAGGCAGGATCGAGTACATTATCTCCCACGGTTTTTCCGTTAATTGAGGCCTCGTAATAACCGGCAGCGGTGATAAAAAGTCTGGCATTTTCAATGTCACCTGAGGGTTTGAATTCTTTTCTGAATAATGGAGCCGGCCGATCAAGATAAAACAGGGAATCCTTTTCAGGCAATTTCCGTCCGTCCTGGATCCATTTTGCTGTATTGTTCTCTGAGAAAACAGTGGTTACCCTTTCATCCAGGTCTCTTCCACAGGCAAGTACCAGCGAGCAGAAAAAAATTAAATATATATTTAAAAATCTCACCATCATATGTGCCATGAGTTCGCTTAAAGTTATTGAAATCGCCTCAATTCTCAAGCTTTTCATTCAAACCTACACCATCCGTATACGACAATAATTGATAGAACTCCTGCTGATCTGTGCGATGAGATCCTTCTTAATCGCATTCAGGAACCGGTGTATTCATAATGACGCCTTAATGATTATATTACAGAGGTTCTGAAAAAACAAATCCCATAATGATTCTGAATACCCAAAGTAATTCATTCAAATATTGGGCCTGCATAGCTTTTTTTTGTATAAGTGTTCTGAAAGGGCAGATATGTGTGTCAGAGAACAGGATTGCACAAGAAGTTGACATTTATCAAAGACCTGTCCAGGAAGAACGAAGCAGGGACTATAATGCCTTACATTATCGCATTGAACTGACATTTGATCTTAAGCGGAAGTATTTTTCCGGCAGCAATCAAATAACCATTACTGCCTTGAAGAATAATTTTTCAGCATGTAATTTGGATGCTGAAGAACTTAAGGTAACCGGTATTTCCATGTCAGATGGCAAGACCCTGAATTATAATCAGGATGATGCCGGGCTGACCGTTGATTTCGGTCATGAATATAATTACGGTGACACGGTGATATTCACTGTTGAGTACTATGCGGAAGATCCCGGAACAGGCCTGTATTTTGTTGATGAATGTCCTGATAATCCCCAAATGGTTGTTACAGATTCCTGGCCCAACAATGCCCGTCACTGGTTCCCATGTTATGATTATCCAAATGTTAAATCTACCCAGGAAATGATCATTCATGCAAAACCTGATTTAAAGGTCCTCTCGAATGGACGGCTTGTGAGTGTAAGGGATGATGAAGAAACGGGCTTAAAAACCTGGCTTTGGGAGCAGAAAAAACCTCATTGCACCTACCTGTTCATGCTGGCCATTGCTCCATTTGAGGTGATTGAGGATTCCCTTGGTAACCTGCCTGTGAATTATTGGGTATATCGGGAAAATATTGAAGACGCCAGATGGGCCTTTGCAAAAACCCCGTACATGATAGAATTTTTTAACGAATTATATGGGTATGACTATCCATGGGCTAAATATGACCAGGTTATTTCCCCCAAAATGGGTGGTGGGGCAGAAGCTACTTCAGCAACCATTTTGGGACAGGGACTCATACATGACCGGCGGGCCGAACAAGACTTTTCGGCACAGGGGATTATTGCACATGAAATCGCGCATCAATGGTGGGGTGACCTGATTACCTTGCGGACCTGGTCTCATGCCTGGCTCAATGAAAGCTTTGCTACTTACTCGGATTATTTAGATACAAGGTATGATAAAGGAGCAGATGACGGCGCATACGATCTGCATAGGAAAAAAGAACAGTACCTGAGGGAGGCTCGGGATAAATACATGAGGCCTGTCGTATTTAACCGGTATGATCACCCGGAAGAAAATTTTGACAGCCATGCCTATCCAAAGGGAGCACTCGTTCTTCACATGTTGCGGGAAATCCTCAGTGATGACCTGTTTTTCCGGTGCCTGGGGTATTTTTTACATAAGCATGCATTCCAGTCAGTTGAAACATATGATTTTATTACTGCGGTAAAAGAGGTAACAGGCCAAAACCTTGAATGGTTTTTTGAGCAGAATATATTCAGGCCAGGCCATGTAGTTTTTCAAATAAAGTCAGACTGGGACGAAAACCGGAAAATGTTGCATATGGAAATAAGACAGGTCCAGGATACCGCAAGGGGAGTGCCTTTTGCTTACCAAATGCCTGTAAACATCGGAATCCATACCAGAGAAGGGAATCTCACCCGGAAGCTATGGCTGGATGAGAGGAATGAAACAGTGGAATTTCCCCTTGATGAGAAACCCCTGTTGGTGCGTTTTGACGAAAGCAATATCCTGCTGAAGGAATGGACTTTTGAAAAGGATGCCGGTGAACTGCTTTACCAGCTCAAGGAGGATGATGTAATAGGCCGGTCCTGGGCAGCTTCTGAACTGTCAAAACTCAGGGATGATCAGGATGTAGTAAACGGGTTGGAAGAGGCCGCCAACGATGATGCTTATTGGTTTGTCAGGCAAGCCTCGCTAGAAACACTTGATGGAATTGCACCAGGAAAGCATGTAGCATTATATAAAAAAATGGCTGGTGATCCGGATTCCAGGGTGAGGGTAACTTCCATCAGGTATCTCGGGAAAACCAAGAATAAAAACCTTGTTGGTTTCTTTAAGAAGGTATACAGAGATGATGACAGCTATCTCGTACAGGCCGAAGCACTTAGGTCAATAGGCAAATGTGGAGGGCCGGGTGATGTTTCATTCATTAAAACTGCAAGTGAGGATGATGCTCCCAGGAATGTAATTAATAATGCAGCTGATTGGGCCATTGAAGAGATTCAAAAATAAATGAAAACAAATCTTGATCCAAGTACTGAGCAGCGTTTCAGCTCTCGATGGGGATTTATTCTTAGTGCACTCGGCATTGCAGTCGGAACAGGGAATATTTGGCGCTTTCCCAGAATAGTAGCTCAAAATGGCAGCGAGGATGGAGCAGGAACCTTCATTGTGATTTGGATCGGTTTCCTGTTTCTGTGGAGCATCCCGCTCATTATTGGGGAGTATGCATTAGGAAGGAAATACAGGAGGGGCGTTCATGGTACCTTTATTTACGCAATAGGGAAAAAATTCGCCTGGATGGGTGCCTTTGTGGCTTTTGTGGCTACAGCCATTACCTTTTTCTATTCCGTAATTGTAGGCTGGTGTATCTATTACTTCCTTCATATGCTATTCCGCCCTCTTCCAACAACACTGGAGAGTTCTATGATGATATGGGACAATTATCAATCAGGAGGATGGCCTCTGCTATTTCATGCTCTGGCCATGGGTTTAGGTGCCCTGGTTATATGGAAAGGGATCCGGTCAATTGAACGTGTAAATAAAATACTGATACCATCCTTGCTTGTGATCGTTATTCTTGCCGTAATTCGTGCCCTTACTCTTGAAGGTGCCATGGAAGGGGTTAAATATCTTTTCACACCTGATTGGAAACAAATCGGGAAGCCCCGGATATGGATGGAAGCCCTGACCCAGAATGCTTTTGACACCGGTGCAGGATGGGGATTATTCCTGACCTATGCAGCCTATATGAAGCATAAGTTCGGTGTTGTAAAAAATGCCTTTGTAACAGGCATAGGGAATAACCTGGTATCACTGATGGCAGCCATCATGATATTCGGGACAGCCTTTGCCGTGATGCAGTCTGAAATGTCAATGAGCCGGGCAGAAATCCTGAACGTTTTGAAAAACAGTGGTCCGGCCTCAACAGGTCTTACCTTCATATGGATGCCACAGTTATTTGCCAGGATGTTTATGGGAACCCCCCTGTCCATTCTATTCTTCCTTGGACTCACCTTTGCGGGATTTTCTTCATTGATGGCTCAGCTCGAACTTCCAACAAGGATACTTATTGATGTTGGAATGAAGCGCTCAAGAGCCATTATTGTAATAATCGGGATATCTTATCTGTTAGGAATACCTTCCGCCCGGAGCCTGAATTTCCTCAGCAACCAGGATTTTGTATGGGGACTCGCGCTTATGCTTTCCGGTGCATTCGTGGCATTCATGTTGATTAAACACGGCATTAGGAATCTCAGGATCAATGAAATCATGAAGGACAAGAGCGACTGGCGGCTAGGGAAATGGTGGGAGTATGTGATCCGGTTTATTATCCCACTGGCGGTAATCATTTTACTGGTATGGTGGCTGGCCCTGGCAGGCGGAGTGGAGGAGTGGTATAATCCATTCAAAGCTTTTAGCTTAATGACCTGCCTGGTTCAATGGTCCCTCATCATTACGATATTGTTGTTATTGAATAAATATCTCCAATGGCAGACTCCTTCACATAAAATTTAACCTGGCATAAATTCATCAATATGGTAATGAAAAAAATAATAATAGCAAGTCTGACCGGAATTATAATGGCTCTGTTTACTCTGCCTGTGCTTGCAGATTCACTTCTTTTTGAGAAGTCCGAATATGCTGCACGCCGGGCGAAATTCATGCAGCAGATTCCGGATGGTATTGCCGTCATCCAGGGATCGGTGAAAGATGCCCAAAACAATGACTTCAAATATTTTTGCGGTATTGACGTTCCCGGGGCTATATTGATCGTGGATGGTATTCGCGAAGAAAGTTTACTTTTTTATACGACATCCGAACATTATCTTAAAGGAGAAGGAATGAGCTCCGAATTAGCAAGTAATCCGGTTGAGGCCACAGGCATTGAGAAATATTATCCAATCGGTCAATTTTCCTCTGTTCTAAATGCACTGGCTGAAACATCCAATATCATATACACATTATTCGAATCCGAATTAAAAGAAAATGAGGTTTCTATTTCAAACGAGTGGGATGGCAGACTGACAAGACAACTCCAATTTGTCAAACTTCTCAGGGAGAATTATCCGGGACTTGTTGTGAAAGATTGTTCTGAAATTATTTGGGAGCAGCGCCGAATTAAAACAGCCGCGGAGATCGAGGAAATACGTAAAGCTGGAAGAATAGGAGCCCAGGCTATGATCGAGGTTATGAAGGCAGGCCATCCAGACCAATATGAATACGAACTTAGTTCTCTCTTTGAATATACCTGCAAACGGAAAGGCTGCCGTGAACTCGCATTTAATACCATTATTAGTTCAGCTGAGAACCACCCTTACCTCCATTACGCTCAGTATAACAGGTATCTGACTGATGGTGATTTTCTTGTCGTGGATGGCGGTCCGAAGGTGAATGGATACTGCATGGATATATCCATATCTTTTCCAATTAATGGTACATTTTCTCAACGTCAGCAGGAAATCTATCAGGCCTGTCTCGAAGTCAGTAAGGGATGTCTGGCCCTTTACAGACCAGGAATAACCGGTTACCAAATAGGGGCACAGGTCAGGGATATGCTCAAGCAAAAGGGCTACAACCTTTTAACGGATGCGTTCACCAGGCTCCGGTTTTTTAAAGAGGGTGGAATTACCCATTATGTCGGTCTTGCCACCCACGATGCCGGCGGCAAAGATCTTGATCCGGGCCTTATTCTCAAGCCCGGTATGGTATTCGCATGTGATGTCTTTGCTGTTTTCCCGGGGGAAGATCTTGGTGTCCGGGTGGAAAACACGGTGCTTATTACTGAAACAGGTTGTGAAATTCTGAATCCGGGCATACCCAGAGAAATTGAAGAAATCGAGGCTTTGATGAATAACTGAGCAATAAATCCTTTGATTAAATCTTTATTCATATGAAGTGCCCTTTTATAGCTGTCATTGTTCCCCTGAAGAATTTAAGACTTCCTTGACAGAAACGTTATCTAAGTATATTTTTCCTGCTGAACCAAATCCAATATTCAGCCATGCCTTGTAGGAATCAGATTCGCCTTCGATCTTGAAATCAAATTCAAGAGGGCTCATGGCTTCGGATACTTTTATGAGATGCGTGTCTCCGGTCTTGCCGTCAACCACGATATTCATGAGTTTGTCCAGATCATCCGTGAATTTAACTATAATCTCGTTTGGAGAGTCTACTCCTCGTGCCCTGAGAGAGAACCTATAGGTAGTATTAGTACGCAAGCCTCCTATGCCTTGCCAGATTCCAATATTCGGGTTATCTCCTTTTTCGGCTACATCCACAAGCAACTCCCCGGATATCACTTCGGAAGATCCTGTTTCAGGCTCTGCTTTCCAGAAGGTCCAGTATTTCAGGCCGCGGGTAAAACTTCCATTCCTGACCATTTGCGGGCCTTCCCAGTTACCCCGGAAATGAATGAAATGAATAATATTATTAAGTTCAAGAGGAGGTCCTCCCTCCTGATGCAGTACAGCGTTGATTTCAAGGTCAAGAGATTCGATACCCCCGATATTAATTGGTCTCCGGGATTCGATCGAGAATTGAACTGTCTCACTTGATTTCGGAGGTATGACCAGATTGAGAGTGGAGGGTGTAATAGTAACATCCTTGTTCTCACCAAATTTTACATCAACCATGAGTGGCAGACTTGAGGGATTCTCCAGACCAATTTCTGCGGTACCGGAATCGAACTGCTTTTTATCCGAAACTACTTCCCCTATCCTGATCCAATTTCCATCAAGCAAGGGGGCAATTTCCTCGGTCACAATATCCTCGTCCAGGATTCCGTGAATGTCAAGATTGGCGATCAGTGGACCCTCGTCTCTCATTGTGACCCAGGTAATATGATCGAACCTGCCATATCTGTAGCCGGCAAGAGAACTCCCGGCACCCGTTGTTGCAAGCCTGATGTAACTCTGTCCGTGGCGTTCGTACTTAACATAGGAGTGACGATGTCCGGCAAGAACTGTATGTGGACGATCGACCAGCATAGCTTCGATTTTCTCCCAGCCGGTATTTTCAGAGAGCCAGAGTGGTTTGTGCATGAAGACCATTGTCCACCTGGCATTTCTGTTTTCATCAAGGGCTTTAGCCACATATTCTACCTGGGCATCGCTCATTTGATGGCTCGGGGGGTCTTCGCTATTGAGACAGAGGAAGAGAACGTTACGATATACAAAATGATAATAAGAACGGCCAAATCGTTCCTCCCATTTTTCAGTCATCATATCATTGGAGAGGTCGTGGTTCCCCGGGACGAAGAAGAAACGCATTCCCAAAGGAGCAATTTGCTCTTCGAAGGCATCCCACTGCTTATCCACAAGATACTCATCTTCAGTGTATCCGTCTATGAGATCTCCAACGCTTAGAACAAACTCCGGATTCATCAGGTTGATCTTTTCGACGGCCTTCTCAAAGATACCCGGACGGTTCCCGCCATGAAGATCAGCAATGATTACAAATTGAAAATCATCAGGATCATTTACGATAGGCTTACCGGTCCATGGCTTGGGGCCGTCCCATTCTTGAACCACAAAGGAGGTCTTGCTCTCCTTTTTTATGGGGCCGGAACAGCCGGCAATGGTGAACATGGCGAAAAGGATGGTGAAAGCTCTTAATATTCTCAATAATGCCTGATTTTTCATAACTTAAAACTAACAGATGTTTTACTCATATCAAATAAGATATTACAGAACCTGGTGAGCGCATTAAATGGGAAATATTTCGTAATTTCCATGTACCAATAAATCAAGACCATCTTATCATGAAACGGATTCTTACCTCTTTAATTTGTGTATGCCTCACACTCGCATCCTTCACCCAGGTACCAGAGAAGCTCGACCGTGGTGTTGTGGCTCTGACCGTTGACCAGAACTCGGTTTATGTGGGCTGGCGACTTCTTCTGGATGACCCCGTCGATGCAGGCTTTAATGTTTACAGACAGGATATTGGCATCGGTGAGTATGAAAAAGTGAATGCTGAACCGGTAAAAGGCTCTACTAACTACCTTGATACCGGGACCCTGCCCGGACACGGATATCATTATAAAATAACCCTCGTTAAAGGTAGCGGGGAACACGAATCTCCGGGAGAGGCATACGTTTTTACCCTTTCAGGAAACCAGCCATACTATTCCATAAAGCTGAGAGACGAAGTGACATTAAAACGGGTCGGGATCGGTGACCTTGACGCGGATGGGGCATTAGATTTTGTAATCCAGCATCCCGATTTCAATGTAGACCCATATTACAGGCCGGGATACTGGAAAAGGAGCCCCTCTTCCTACAAGCTCGACGCATACTCCTCCAAAGGCGAATTCCTGTGGCGGCACGACATGGGATGGTCCATCGAAACCGGCACATGGTACTCACCCTACATGCTGTTCGATGTGGACCAGGACGGTAAGGCCGAAGTCTATGCCAAGGCTGGTGAAGCTGATCCCCGAGAGATTGACGGGCATGTAATGAGAGGTCCTGAATACCTTATAAAGCTTGACCCGGCTAATGGCAAGCTGTTGAAGAAACTGGACTGGATTCCCCGGACTGATTACGAATCATACAATTACTGGAGTCGGAATTTCCTTTCAGTGGCCTACCTCGACGGAATCAACCCGTCGCTGATCATGCAACGGGGAACATATACTGTTATTAAAACAGTGGCGCTGAACCAGGATCTGCAACCAATCTGGAAATGGGAAAGCACAGGTAAGGATGATAAATACAAGGGTCAGGGCGGACATGCACTAATGACCGGGGATATAGATCTTGATGGTAAAGATGAACTGGTTATCGGGACCTTTGCCCTTGATGATGATGGCCGGCCCATGTGGTATACAGGTCTGGGGCATAATGACGGGGGATATATTGCTGATATAATACCCGGCAACCCCGGATATGAGATATTTTATGCCGTTGAATCAAGGTCACCCAAAAACGGAGTATGTGTTGTGGATGCAAAAACGGGCAAGATAATCTGGGGATACGAGGGCAGCACAGTTCATGTGCATGGACAGGCCATGATCGGTAATTTTACAGATGAATATCCGGGCATCGAATGCTACGCAGGAGAAGCAAAGGGCGGGGACAAGTTTTTCCTCTATAATGCGCAGGGTGAAAGGTTGTCGGATAAGAATTTATGGGGATTATCGCCGCGGGCAGTGTGGTGGGATGCAGACGATCTGAAAGAAATATGCTACCAGGGCAAAATCATCGAATACGATGGTTCAGAGGTCATGAAGATAGATGGAAAACTGTTAATTGTGGCGGATATTATCGGGGACTGGCGCGAGGAGATCATAACCAGCCTGCCAGGCGAGTTGCGGATCTATTCAACCAATACTCTGGCAAATTCAAAGAAGATTTGCCTGATGCAGAATCATTTGTATCGCATGTCTGTTGCGGATGCTACGATGGGTTATTATAATTCTCCACAGGTAGGCTTTAAATAATACAATAACTTATCCGAAGTCCACCTACCCGGGTGTTAGTGCGGGAAATGCACACATACCGCAGGATGCATAGTATAAAGGCGGTAGCCTGAACCATCATGAACCATGATTGGAGAGGATTTATTTTCACTCATAATTGGGTTCTTTGAATACTTCTTCCAATGAATCAGGTCTTCAGACATAGCCACACAGGAGGTCCAGGGCCTGCGCCAGTCTTCATATGCCGATGCATGATAATATCCATAATACTTCCCTTTGTACTTAATAATCTGATTCAATGCAACCTGTTTTTGATCGTATTTCTCAGGTCCCAACTTAATGACCGGGTCATCCTGGAGATTGGTCCATATTTTAAGATCACTGGATGTAGCCAGCCAGATTCCAAGGTCCTTACGCTCATAAAACAGATACCAGATCCCATTTTCCAGCCATACAGCAGGTGTGCCATACGGACCTTTGCTCAGTGGTGCTCCGGTGGTATAACGCACATCCAGCGGACCATGCTCTTTCCAGTGAATCCGGTCTGAGGAGGTTAGCATATGTGCAATGTCCCCCCTTCCCTCCGCGAACATATAATAGATGCTGTCTGATTTAAGAACGCATACGTCTTCAACCCAATCCAGATCGAAAATCGGATTACCTTCATACTTTGTCCATAGCAATCCGTCTTCAGAACTGGCATAACCAAGGTGAATTTCCTTTTCCGGTCCTTCACGGTAACCGCAATACCACATATGATAGATACCTTCTTCCCTGAGAATGTATCCTCTTTCCCGGATCAATGAATCCCAGGTATCCGTTCCTGAACCAGTGAATACCGGATTGTTCTGATAAGAAATAAATTCAACCAGTTCGGTCGGAAACATGATAGTATCAGATTCCGGTTCGGTATTATTGGTTGTCGAGGGTTTTTGTTTACATCCGGCAATAAAAAGGGAAAGGACAAGAATCAGATTTATGCTTTTCATCTGGCTATTTTTCAATATAATACTTCATACCCTATCGGACTAAATCGGTGTTTTTTAGTGCACACTTTAAAGCATCATTGGGTGTCATACCATCAAAAGCGCCATAAGGTCTGTTAAAGTTATAAAAACGTCATTATTTGAAGGCAGTCAGATCAAATAAACGGACGGTTTTTATTATATCATTGTGCTAAGTACATGACAAAAATTTACAACAGTGAATAAATTTATCTATATCGTTGGAAAACAGGACATTTGATAGATGTGTTAATCCATATTTAAATAAACTCTTAGCTCTTCTGCCATGCTTTTTGATCTTGATTGGGCAAATATCGTTTAAGAATACGCCGATTTTGTAAGCCCAAATGAAAGCAACAAGCACTAGGGCAAAAAGTTTTTCTACACGGTCAAGATCGGTCA
>DRHS01000151.1 GCA_011053095.1 Bacteroides sp. | reverse complement strand
GATAATATCATTGTACTGTCTTGCAGCAGCAAGGTCGTTAGGATTGGCCCAATCCCACTTGCGTGTACTCGGCCAGTGATTATCCTTTTCGCTCTCATCCTTTCCCTGGTAGTCCAGCCAGATAGTATCACCCAGTGCATAGCCATCGGGAAGATTATCCGGCATATTCAACACCTCAAATGTCCTCATTACAGAGGGACCGAAACGATCATCGACAGCTTCGTATAATTCGAGGGCGAAGCGGGTGGGACCAACCCTTGCCAGGCCTCTTCCTCCATTATCAACTGAAAAAGCAAAATAACCCTTTACCCCGTTAACTTCCACTTCATGAGAACGTTGCCTGTGCCATCTGCGCATAATGCAATCTCCTCCTCCTACGGTCTCCAGTTCGTGCTGCAGGACCCAGAGCGCTTCGGTATTGCCTTCTGATTTATTGGAGTTTCCATCCAGGAACATGTCTGCAAAGGGAGTTCCCGGTTCGGTGGACTTAACACCATATCTGGCTGTGATCAAAGAATAAGGACCATTGTTAATAAGGTTTTCCGCCTTGATTTTTGCATTGGTCGGGTCACCGATCGTAAGGTATAATTCAGCCAGGTAATGTGTGGCAACCCCTTTAACTGCTTTTCCAGGGTTGTCTGAAGTCTCAGGCAGGTTATCTTCTGCAAACTGGAAATCCACCAACATTTGCGCCCGAACCTCTGCTACGGGGGTTCTTACCCAATCAGTATTTATTGCCGAACCGGCTGATTCCACCAGGTTGAGGGGCACATCCCCCCACATGAAGGTTGCGTGGCGGTAGCACCATGCCCGGATCAGGCGGGCCTCAGCCAGCACCCTGGCCTTATCCTCAGCTGTCAAATTCACATCAGGATCTTCAGCACGATTGATGATGGTATTGGCCGCATTGATCGTTGAATAAATCCAATTCCAGAAATTGCGGTAATGGGTATTGGTTGGGGTACTCCTTGTTCCCCAGTCGTTCCCGTCACGTGCCCAGCCAGAGCGCTCGTTTCCGTACATATTGTCTGTACCGGTGGTTGCCGGGTCGATCAACATATCGTTTCCGTTTCCGAATGTCTCTCCGCCTTTTTCCATACGGACCTGAGCATAAAGACCGGCCAATCCGGCGTCGAAACCGGTAACGTCTACATAAAGGTTATCTGCCGCAATAATATGCGGTGGATCTTCCACAAGGAAATCTTCGGAACAGCTGATAAAGGTGCCCAGAAGAATCAGCAGGATGAAAATTTTATTAATTATTTTCATGATCTATTTATTTTTTTGATTTGTATTTTATTGTTAAAATGCCAGGATTAATCCGACAACATACTCTTTTTCCAGGGGGATATCCCGCTGTGAGCTTAATTCAGGATCCATGCCGCCATATTCAGTTACAGTGGCAAGGTTCCGTCCCGCTACATATATCCTGAATTTGTCAAAGCCTATTTTGTTCTGAAATGAAACAGGCAGATCGTAGGCCAGGGAGATATCTTTCAGCCTCATGAAACTGGCATTTTCGTAATAGTTCCCGCCTTCTGTTTTGGCGTCAATATGATTTGCGTAATACTCATTGGTAGGATTATCAGGTGTCCACCAGTCCTTCTTGGTGGTATTCCTTCTTACCTCTCCCCATACATCGTCAACTTTCAGGTTGTTTCGCCTGGTGACTCCTGTTACACCGTATAAGAAAAATGTCAGTGTGAAATCCTTATAGGTTAACACATTTGTAAGGCTGTATAAGGTTTTTGGATCACGTTGTCCGAGGATTATTCTGTCATCAGCATCAATCTTTCCATCTCCGTTCGCATCTCTTACTTTTGCATATCCAGGCATGGCAGTTGGCTGTGCAGAATTTGCAATATCGTCTCCTGTCTGCCATGTACCATCGATCACGCGATTATAATTTACACGGATTGGTTCGCCGATGAACCAATCGTTGAGTATATCATCCATCTCATTTCCATCCTCATCGAGGTTTCCATAAAGGCTGACGATCTTATTTTTATTCCAGGAAAATGTACCTGAAATATTCCATGAAAAATTGGTCATACTGACAGGATATGCATAAACCCCTAATTCAAATCCCTGATTGTTCGTTGCACCAATGTTCTGAGTGATGCTGGTTATACCATGAACGGATGAGATTTGCCTGTCGAGCAATAAATCCTCGGTATCCGTATTATAATAATCGATACTACCTGAAACCTTATTGGCAAGAAATCCATAATCAATTCCTACATTAATGGTGGTTGAGGTCTCCCATCCAAGGTCAGGATTTCCAAGCGCGGTTGGCCTGTATCCCGGATCGGTCATGGGCCCGTTAAGGTATGATCTTTCAGAAAGCCTTGCCAGGGTTTCATAGGGACCCACGGCCTGGTTTCCATTCTGACCGTAGGAAGCACGAAGTTTAAACTGGTTTATTGCAGTGACACCTGAGAAGAATGCCTCATTGCCAATGTTCCAGCCTAATGCGACAGAAGGGAAGAGTCCCCATTTCCTGTTATCACCAAATCCTGAGTATCCGTCCCTTCTTGCGGTAAATGTTACCATATAGCGGCTGTCGTAACCGTAATTAATCCGCAACATCTGGGATATCAGATTTTCCAACTCATAATCAGCAGAAGGCTCAACCAGGTTACCGACATTCGCCTGGTACCAGGTTAAAACGTCATTTGGAAATCCGGACGATTCAGTACGATGTTCTTCCCAACCATCTCTCTGGAAGCCGTATAATCCCGTAAGAAAGAGATTATGGTTTCCAAAAGATTTGGTATAGGAAAGAATGTTTTCAATGATAACATTATTATTCACCCTGTTGCGGGTATCGGCTTCACCCTGGCTCTCAAAACCATTTTTGGTATCTCTTCCGTAATAATCGTTTCGTTCACGATTGCTGTATTCAATTCCTGTATTCAAACGATACTGCAATCCGGTCACTCTGGGAACATCAATTACCAAATAATTGTTTGAAATTACTTTATAGGTATTGTCCCTGCTCTCAGCCAGTGTACGCTGAAGCGGGTTGCCCCAGTAATTATCTTCCGGCCATGGGTATATGGTAGGAGTGCCATCATCATTGAATCCCTGGGTTAATGGATTCAAATAATAGGCCCCGTCCACGCCACCATCCCAGCTGGCAGCAAAGCCTGCCCGGTCAACAAGTGAAAGCTGGGTATTTGTACCTATTTTTAACCACTTGGTTATTTTTGCCTCAAGATTAATTCTTGTTGAATACCTTTTAAACTCGTCATTAACAGCAACTCCTTTCACATTTATGTAAGAGCCCGAAATGTAATAATTTACATTTTCCGTTCCTCCTGAAATTGATAATGAATGCTGTTGTTTATTCCCGTTCTGGGTGGTCGCATCTATCCAGTCAGTATATGCCCCGCTCTGATAGAGGGCTTCTTCCGAAGTGGTCATGGATCCTGGTTCTCTTATATTCTTAAAATCGTAGAACTCAGACCCTGACATATAATCAGGCATATTGGCAATCTTCTGAACTCCAAAGTACCCGTTGTAGTTAATGGTTGGTTTTCCAATTTTACCTTTTTTGGTAGTAATCAGAATAACACCGTTGGAGGCACGTGAGCCGTAAATAGCAGAGGCAGACGCATCTTTGAGAATCTCGATTGATTGTACGTCCTCCGGAACGATTTCTGAAAGAGATCCGCTGAACGGGATCCCGTCCAGAATGATCAGGGGT
>DRHS01000150.1 GCA_011053095.1 Bacteroides sp. | reverse complement strand
TGTCAGGTGCAAATTCCTGAATCCCATACTCCTGTCCCCGGCCACCAACCAGAACTTCCTGATCCTCCGATAGTTCTTGCCGGGCTTCCTGCTCTGTAGCTGACTCCATGACCTCCTGTCGTGTAACCGGCTCTGGGGTTTTCTGTTCGGTATCCGGCTCTATGGCTTCCTTTTCAGTATCCGTCTCTATGGCTTCCTGTTCTGATACCGGCTCCATGACCTCCTGCCGGCCAATTTCTACATCAGGGGTTCGCTGAGTAATAAACCAAATGCTGCCGGCAGAAATGACCAGGGCTGCAGAGGCGGCAATCCTCCCAATCCATGCCATTCTGCTCTTTCTCCTGTCTTTTGCAAGAGATTCTCTAATACCCAACCATACACCCTCCGGCGGAGCCTCGCTATATTGCCCCAGAGATTTCCGGAACGCATGGTCTGTTATGTTTTTCTTCCTGCTCACTATCTTAACTTATATTCTCACTACTGTCGTAATACTGCTTCACTTTCTTTTGTAATATATCCCTTGCTCTGGAGAGGTTTGATTTAGAGGTCCCGACTTTGATCCCCAGAGTTTCTGCGATCTCCTTATGATGGTACCCTTCAATGGCATACATGTTAAATACCATGCGGTATCTCGGCGGCAGTTCCCTAACCAGTTTAATGAGGTCATCGGCAGACAATTTCTCAAAAACCTCTTCATACATCATCTCATCCCGTGTTACTATATTATCCGTGAGAGGGTATAGGTGCAACTGGCTTCGATATCGCTCGAGTGCAGTATTGATCATTATCCGGCGGATCCATCCTTCAAATGAACCTTTGCCGCTAAACTGGTCAAGTTTCCTGTAAACCTTTATGAATCCTTCCTGCAGGATATCGCAGGCATCATCATAATTATTCGCATATTGAAGGCACAGTCCAAACATTCTGGTTGAGAACATTTTGTACAATTGTTCCTGGCACTTCCTGTCACCCTTCAGGCAGCCTTTAATTATATTGTCAAGAGAGTCCACCAACAAATCAGTAAGAAATTCAGGTTAAATTACTATTTATTGGTGGACAAAAATTTTGCCACATTTATAAACTGATTCAACAAATAGATGAAAAAGGCAGGAAATTGGTTGCGTCTTTATAAAAAAACAGAGAATAATTACAAATGGATTACCTCATCATATGCAGCTGCTGAAGCCTCCATTATAGCTTCTGACATGGTTGGATGAGGATGCACGGATTTGATCATTTCGTATCCTGTGGTTTCCAGCTTTCTTGCCACGACGATCTCGGCGATCATTTCGGTTACATTTGCCCCGATCATATGTGCTCCGAGCAGTTCCCCGTACTTGGCATCATAGATCATCTTGACAAATCCGTCTTTATGACCGGCTGCGTTGGCCTTACCGGATGCTGTAAAGGGAAATTTCCCGACCTTAATTTCATAACCAGCTTCTTTTGCAGCTTTTTCTGTCATACCGACAGAGGCAACCTCGGGAGTTGTATAGGTACAGGCAGGAATATTTGCATAATCTATGGGCTCCACTTTATGTCCCGCAATATTCTCTACACAGAGAATTGCCTCAGCAGAAGCCTTATGAGCCAGGGCCGGTCCCCCGACAATGTCCCCGATAGCATAGATTCCTTCCACATTGGTCTTCAGGTATTCATCTACCTTTATCTTGCCTTCTTCAAGTGTAATACCCAGTTCTTCCAGTCCTATGTCTTCCAGGTTTGGAGCGATGCCGACTGCAGACAGTACAATGTCAGCTTCAATTTGCTCTTCGCCTTTTTTGGTTTTAATTTTAACCTGGCACTTACTGCCGCCTGTATCAACCGATTCAACACTGGAGTTGGTCATTACCTTAATGCCGGCCTTTTTAAAAGAACGCTCCAGCTGCTTTGAAACCTCTTCGTCTTCCAGGGGTACTACATTCGGGAGGAACTCAACGAGGGTAACCTTTGTACCCATGCTGTTGTAAAAATGTGCGAATTCACTACCGATGGCTCCGGATCCGACGACAACCATGCTGCCGGGTAATTGCGGCAGGCTCATGGCTTTCCTGTACCCTATTACCTTTTTACCGTCGAGTTTCAGGTTAGGAAGCTCACGTGACCGTGCGCCTGTCGCCAGGATTATATGTTCTGCCTCCACGTTTGTCTTCTTTCCGTCTTCAGCACTTACTTCAACCTGTTTTTTTTTCAATAGCTTTCCAAATCCGCTGAGAACCTCAACCTTATTCTTCTTCAGCAGGAACTGCACTCCCTTGCTCATGCCATCGGCAACGCCACGGCTCCTTTTTATAACCGCCTTAAAGTCTGGTTTTGCCTCTCCGGAAAGAGTGATCCCATACTCCTCAGCATGCTTGAAATAATCTAAAACCTGGGCTGATTTCAGCAGGGATTTGGTAGGTATGCAACCCCAGTTCAGGCAGATGCCGCCCAGTGATTCCTTTTCAACCACAGCGGTTTTAAATCCCAGTTGGGCAGCTCGTATTGCCGCCACGTAGCCACCCGGGCCACTTCCAATTATAAGTACATCAAACTTCATCTATTGCATTTTTCGGAGTTAAAAGTCTTTTATTAAAAAATGTAAAATTAGGCAAAATCAGGAGATAAAAAAAGGTGACGGTCTCATGACCGT
Source organism: Bacteroides sp. (assembly GCA_011053095.1). GTDB lineage: Bacteria > Bacteroidota > Bacteroidia > Bacteroidales > SM23-62 > SM23-62. The sequence continues at coordinate 38,318 of DRHS01000150.1, read as the reverse complement.
CACCCCATTTTCTGTCATCCTGAATTCAGTTCAGGATCTTTAGCTCATATATTACCTCGCAGGAATAAGCTTCTTTACAGCTGTCCTGCCGTCTATCTTAAACCTCAGGTAGTAAATTGAACTACCGTCAAGTTCGGTGGCCCTGATATCATAACTGTGAAGACCCGGTATCTGGTCAGCGAAATTCACTTCGAATACTCTGACCCCAAGTAAATTAAATACCTCGATCGAAATATCGGCATTCTCTTGCAGGAGGTAATCAACCTTTATCTGATCGTAGAATGGATTTGGATATACCCTTAGTTGATTGTTCTCCGTTAATACATCCCTGACAGATACATTACTTGTAGTATCACTCTCCTTCAGCTTGTTATTATCAAGGTTTGAGAGTGAGTGGCTGTATGGACCGGTTCCAGCCTTAAATATCCCTGATGGACTGCATGCATCTGCTGCCACACCAGCTACCTGATAGAAGTTATTTCCATCAGGCGGATTGATATCCGGATACAAGGTGTTATCTGCAGGTATGGTATCAATGGGTTCAAGCATATTGGCTGCAGGTCCCCTGTAAATAATATAGGATACAAAACCAAAACCGGTACCCTCAACTTCATATTCTGTCCAGCTCACGTTAATTCTGTCACTGCCCAGTCCCGTAGTCAGCAGCATCGATTTATGATACAAGCTTACATCTGACTCATTTCCACAGGTATCGACTACCGAAACTCTGTACTTATGCGATTTTAACTCAGGCTCTGAATTTACATCAACATAATAACTCAGTGTATCTGCCGGGAAGGTGGCAATCAGGTCATAGACTCCTCCGACATTGGATTCTCTGTAAATGTTGTAGAAATCAATTCCTGGCTCAGATTGCTTCTCCCAGATGATGGCATTTTTTCCGGTCTCTAAATCCACCGTGACCAGACAAATGCTTTGCTCATTGAAAGGATATGACACGATGATATCTTCTTCCGTTACAGCTGATCCGCAACCATGATCACTTACATCAAGGCTAACTGTTTTGGTTCCCTCTGTTGCCCATGTAATTTTTATGGGTCCGGGACCATTTGCATCTCCTTCACTAACTACTCCTCCGTCGAAGTCCCACGTAAATGTTGCATCCCCTGAGACAGATCCACCGTAAAGGGCGGTCACCAGGTCGGAGTTACATACGGCTTCCGGCAAACTGAATGTGGATACCGGGATTGGATGTACAGTAAGACTAGCCTTGCTGGTATCGGAAGAACAACCGTTCTCCTCAACGACAAGTTCAACAGAGTATACCATTGCTGTATCCCAGCTTACGCCATAAGGACCAATGCTGTCACCTGAGGATACCGTAGATCTTTCATCGAAGTCCCACCAGAAATTGCCGCCGGATGTTGCTGTTCCTGTATAGTTGATGGCAGCGGAATCTCCGAGGCAAATCTCATCGGGAGAGGTAAAGGTAGAGTTCGGTATGGAATATACGGTTACCTTGACTACATCGGTATTTTCACAGAGGTTCTCATCGGTTACCGTAACAATAAAGTCTGTAGCTCCTACCGGTGGACCAGCCTTTGGATTCTGTATACTCTCATCATCCAGTAATCCGGCATTATCCCAGCTGTATTCAACCCCGCCGGTTGCAAGTAACTGCACGCTGTCTCCATCACAAATCTCCTGGTCGGTCCCCGCATATGGTTCAGGCAGCGGGTAGAGAACCACATTTACAGTATCCGAAACCACTACACCGCAAACAGATGTAACCCTGACCCAGAACTTGCCAGATTCAGTAACGTTATATGTACCAGTTGTGGTTCCTCCATGGCTCCATAGGTAACTGCAATCAACATTATTTGCAAACGTATCTGCTACCAACTGGTAATTCACACTGGCACAGAACTCCTTGTCCTCGAACAGGCTTACGGTCGGCGTCAGACAGCCACTGTAGGCAGTCCGCAAAATGGTCCCGTTATCACCAACTACCCAGCCATTATCATAATCTGCAAAATCAATGGCATTTAATGCCAGGCTTGTTCCGGAAGCCTGGCTGAACCAGCTAATTCCCCCGTCATTGGTCCTGAATATCATCCCATTACTGGTAATCACCCAACCATGGTCTGCATCGTCAAAATGCACACCGGTCAGGTCAGCAGATGTATTTAGTGAAGTGATGGGATCCCATGATTGACCACCATCAACAGTTGAAAGAAAGATACTGTCACTTCCAACCACCCATCCGGTCTTGCTGGAAATAAAATGCACATCCAGGAAGTTCTTATCACTGACACCCGATGTCTGGAGTGCCCAACTGGCACCTCCGTCATCTGTAAATAGTATTTTACCAAGTGCTCCAACAGTCCATCCGGAATCTGCATCGAAGAAATGAACTGCTGAAAGATTCACATCGGTGACAATGTTAGGATTATCACCACTGTGCTGCTCGGACCAGTTAGCACCGCCATCACTGGTATTAAGAATTAACCCATTATCACCAACCGCCCAACCATTCGAATTGTCGACAAAATATAGATCAAACAGATTAATAGCACTGAGCACCCCATTCATGGCTGCTCCAATCCAGGTTCCCCCTCCCAGGGTGCTGTATTTAATGGAGTCCTCACCCGCAATCCACACATGGTTGGCATCTGTGGTGAAGACGGCCTCCCATGACTTGCTGGTTGTTACACTTTCAGAGCTCCAGTTCTTGCCGCCATCCACAGTCTTGTATATAAATAAGGAAGGTGCCACGGTTACCCAGCCTGAATTGGTACCGGTAAATTTGATATCGGTAAGTTTCTTGCTGGTTACGATTTCCTGCTCAAACCAGCCGTCATCAAATAAAGGAGCATTGACCACAAGGGTAGCAGCGTTACTGGTATCATTTGAGTTTGCACAATAATTTCTTACAATAACCCTATAATCAGCGCCATCCGACTCCGAAAGCGGGAACAAACTTAATGAAGAAGTTGTGTTCCCTGTAATAGCTCCGCCGTCTTTATACCACTGGTAATAGAATGGCTTGTAGCCGGTGGCAGCCACGTTGAAAGTGGCGGCCTCACCAACCATTTTTTCCTGACTAACAGGATGCGTTGTGATCGTCGGTAATGCTCTTACATTGAGGAAAGCGATATCGCTGATCTCAAATCCTCCATACTCATCGGTTGCACGGCACCGGAATGCATTGCTGTTATGACTGAGTGGCACTTCCGTATAGGATTTGACATACAATTCGCTGGTGGCTCCCTTGATGTCATACCAATTTTTATCTCCGGCAGGTGAAATCTGCCATTGAAGGCTTAGTGCAACGCTTTGCTCTATTTTGACTGCAAATTTTGCATCTGTTGCCACGCCCTCGCAAACAGTAACATTTCCTGAAATATCCAGGATATATGGTATATCCGGTGTGACATAAAGGTTTGCCTCTTTACTGTATTCCACCTCCTTGGCTTCATTATTTATGGCAACACAGCGGAAACCCCAACCATTCATTCCGAGGGATAGTTTCTCTATCTTATAATATAGTTCCGGTTTATTGGGTGTATGTTCTAAGGAAATATCCACCCAGGAACCCCCAGGTTTCTTTTCCTGCCACTGGAATACAAGCGGGTAGGCATCATCGTATTTAATTGCGAAATTTAATTCCCCGGTAAAACCCTCTTTCTTCATTACATCTTCCGGATCCTGGAGAATGTAAATGTTTGCTTCCTCCATACGCAGGTATGCAGTTTCACTAACCTCCGTGATCTCCTTGAACCTGGCAATACAACGAAAAGCAGTCCCGTCAAGCTTACTACTCAGGGGGTCCTCGATTGGAAACTCCAGCAAAGGTTTCTCTCCACCTTTATAAGGTTCCCAGTCCCCTCCGGGCAATTTGAATTCCCACTGGAATGTAGGTTCATATTCAGGATTTGGTGTTATATCAAAGGTTATTGTTCCGACAAATCCCTCCGGTTTTGTTACATCCACAGGTTCCGTTAAAATCAGGAGTTTTGGTACACTGGCCCAGAGGTATGCCACCTGGCTGAATTCGCCACCGTCCGCATGTTTAACCTGGCACCTGTAAGCGGTCCCGTTCTGTTTCGGATCGAGGCTTATAAGTAACTCTGTATACTGGGGACCAGAACCGACGACGTCCTTCCAGACAGCCCCTGGGTCAGCATCCCTCCTGGACCATAGGAAATCTGCTTTCAATCCGGCTGTTACCTCCACATTGAAATTTACTTCTCCCTTGAATCCAACGTCCCTGGTAACGTCCAATGGATGACCTGTAACGACCTGGACTTTGGGCAAAGGTTGAACCCAGAGATATGCATGGAGGCTTTCTTCCGTAACTTTGAGGGCATCAATAACAACACAATAATATCCATATCCGTTTGATTTCGTATCGGCTCGAGAGAGGTCTGTAAAGGGGACTTCCAACACCGCAGTCTCTGCTCCCTTGATGGGATTTCCGGTTGATGCTCCCGGATCTTTAAGGAACCACTGAAATGTAACTGTCACATCCGGGTTTACATCGACTGAGAAAAATACGGAAGATGAATGACCTTCAAATATGGTCACATCCCTTGGCTGCCCGTTGATAAACTGGGCATCTACATTCTGACTGGTTATGGCCAGGAGCATAATTGCTGCCAGACCAGGAAATACATTTAGTAATTTGTAGATGTTTTTCATGATGGTTTATATTGGTTTTTTATTTTCAGGGGATTAGAAGATATGAATCTCCGGATAGATCGTCTCTCATTTTATAATGATAAGTTAAAATTACAACAATCCAATCCCAAAGTAAAACTATTAATCAAATAGAACGCCTGCAAGCCTTACCAGCAGTGATTTTCCGATATTTTCGTTCTATCTCCATAAGTATATCTAAAAGTCTGATTTTATGATTATTAAGGTTATCAGATGATCCATGCTTATCAAACAACTCAAATCCTCATATTTCAATAATTCCGTTCGTCAAAATAATGTTGCTGTTTATCACTGAATTCCCGCATTTCACACCAGAAATGTTAAATGTTATAATATACTGATAGTATGGGATGAACAGTTGTTTTGATGGTATGAAAATACTGCATCCGAATGGATGATTTTCATAATTCGATTGACAGTATATTAGTTTTTAAGAATTTGAATTCATCTGATATTTCCAAAACTGCTTATAATTTTGTAATTATGTAGGAGGTTTTTTAAATGAAATTATACATCCTCATACCTTTTTTTGCAGGAATAATCCTGTTCGCCGGCAATCCTCTCGCCGCACAGGATAACCCTGAGATTGACAGCCTTGTCACTCTTCTTGAAACGACAGAAGGAGAAGAAAGACTTCAGCTTCTTTTTACCCTCGCCGAAAACAACTTACTCTCCACGGATGACCGACAGGAGTATTCAGAAGATGCCATTGCCATGGCTACCGATTTGTCCAATTCCGAACTTCTTGTGGAAGCATATCTGAAACATGGCCTGTTCCAGTACGATATCGATGACAACAATCAGTCGATCGAGACTTTCGAAACGGCCTATAGGGTCAGCGAGGAAAATAACTACCCTTATGGCATGGCGACATCCCTGATGAGGATAGGAAATGTATACAATTACCTCGAAGACACAACAAAAGCCCGAAACCACTACTATCAATCAATTGAAATTGCCAGGGAAAATAAATTCCGGGAAATCGAGGCAAAGGTTCTGTATTATTATGCAAGAAATTACAGTTGGAATGGAGAATACGACCATGCATTGAATTATTTTGAGCAGGCAAGAATCATCGCTGAAGAAATTAATGACATAAGTGTTCTTGCAGACATCGTGGGAGGTATTGGACAGACCATGTCCCAGAAAGGCAATTTTCCGGAGGCTACAAAACATTATGAAGAGGCCGCTGATCTCTTTAATCAGGTTGGCAAAAAGTTTGAGTCCGCCAGGATGCATTATCTACTTGCAGCTGCCAGTATGAACCGGGCTGATTATGATCTCGCACTGGGTCACCTTCAAAAGGCACTGCCTATTTTTGAAGAATTAAATTCAGCTCAGGGAATAGCCGCCGTAACCAACACCATGGGTGTTATCTATTTCAGACAGGAATTGCTGGATAAAGCCCTTGAATTCGGATTGGAGCATCTGGAAAAAAGCCGGGATCTGGATGACAAAGCGGATATTGCCAGTGCCCTTAATAATATCGGGAACATATACAATAAGCTAGCGGAAGATTCCTTAAAGTCATTATTCGGGGATAATTTTCAGGATTCAGTCAAAATTGAAACTACAGATAAGTACCTGGAGATCTTTGATGAAGCCCTACGATACTATAATGAAGCCTTCGAGGTAAGAGAGGAAATGGGAGATGGACAGGGTATGATAACCGTTCTTACCAATATCGGTATAATTTATGTTTACTCCGGCAAGCCAGCCATGGCACTGGAACCGCTTGAGAGGGCCAGACAACTGAATATAGAAAGTGCGGGTCGGATGGAATACCAAATGGGAACAATAAACCTGTTGCTTGGAGAGGTTTACATGGCTTTCGGAAACTATCCGACAGCTCTCGATTACCTTAACTCTGCCCTTGAACTCTCACTTGTATCGGATACCAAGGAAATAACACAGACCATCTACCAAAAACTTGCCGAGGTACATGAGAAGCAGAATAATTACATCCAGTCCCTCAAATACTTCAAACTCTATTTCGCATCTTTTGAAAAATTCAACACCGAGGATAAACTGAAAAGTATAGCCGATATGCAGGTGAAATATGAGACAGAGGCCACCGAGAAAGAAAATGCCCTTCTTCAGGCAGAAGGTGAACTGGACGCCGCAAAACTAAAGCAAATCAGGGTGGTACTTGCTATTACCATTCTTGCTATCGGGGTGTTTATTGTCATGATGCTACAGCTGATCAGGCAGAACAACCTCAAGAAAAAGGCGAACCGCGAGCTTGCACTGAAAAATGACCTTATTACAGAACAAAAAAAGGAGATCACCGACAGTATTCAGTACGCGAGCCGGATCCAGAATGCTATGTTACCCCCGGGAGATTATGTGGACAGCCTGATGCCGGAACGATTTATCCTCTACATGCCCCGTGATATTGTTTCCGGGGATTACTATTACATTACCGAGAAAGAAGGTAAAGTCATTTGTGTGGCGGCTGACTGTACTGGTCATGGAGTGCCTGGGGCCTTTATGAGTATGCTTGGAATTGCCTTCTTAAATGAAATCATCAGCAAGCACACAGAACTGCATTCTGACCAGATCCTCGGGGAACTTCGCAACCATATAATTAAATCCCTTCACCAGACCGGAAAAGAAGGGGGAAGCCAGGACGGAATGGATGTTGCCCTTTTCATCCTTGACAGGGAAAATAAAAAAATAGAATTTTCAGGGGCCAATAACTCATTGCTGATTTACCGGAACGGAGAGTTGATCGAAGCAAAGGCTGACAAAATGCCCATCGGTATCCACACCAGGCATAAGGAGCCTTTCACAAGGCATTCTCTGGACCTGCAGAAGGGAGATATGGTCTATACATTTACAGATGGGTACCCGGATCAGTTCGGGGGACCCAAGCAAAAAAAATTCATGATCAAAAAGTTCAAATTGATGCTGCAGAATATCCATATGAAATCAATGGATGAGCAGTTGCAGGTTATGCAGGATACTCTGTCTGACTGGATGGTGGAGACAGAACAGGTCGATGATATACTGGTAATAGGAATAAGGATCTAAATTTACTATCTCATCCCGAACCACATCTTAAACGGGTTCACTTTCTCCCGGCTTACAATCATTTCTCTTTCAAACTCCCTGTTCAGTAAAATTTTCAGACGACTGTTGGAATGGATAATGACATCCCGTATAGCATTGATATTGACTGAGTAACTCCGGCTGAACCTGAAAAATATCTCCGGATCAAGAACTTCATCAAGCTCCTCCATTTTAAAATCAACAATGTACTCCCTGCCCTGATCGGTCAATACATATACGACCCTTCCGTCGGCAAAAAAGAGAAGGATGTTTTCGACTGCAATGGAACGAATATGATCGCCAACCTTGACCATGAACCTGCTTTTATAAGATTTCTGAAGCTTTCCCAGGACACGGGCCAGTTCCTCAAATTCAATCCTGTGATGTCCTTCCATCAGATTCTCCCTGAGGCTGGATAATTTATTAAGACTTCGGTCAAGTTCCTCCACTGAAACGGGTTTCAGAAGGTAGTCTATCGAATTCACTCTGAAGGCCTCGAGCGCATATTCATTGTATGCGGTGGTAAAGATCATCGGCTGATTTATGCGAACCTCTTTAAAAATCTCAAAACTGAGTCCATCTGTTAGTTTGATATCCATAAAAACCAGGTCGGCTGAGCCCGGGTTTTCCCTGAACCATTCGACACTTCCCTTTACAGAGTCCAGTACCTTAATTACCTGCGAATCAGGGTGTACCCTTTTCAGTAACATCTCCAGCCTTTCAGCAGCCGGTCTTTCATCTTCAACAATTACAACTTTCACAATATTGGTTTATTTATTCTACTATTTTGGGGAGTCTGGGAATTACCCATTCAATTCCTGATTTTGTCTCCCTGCGGTCTATTCCCCGGTTGGTAAAGTGCATATAAGAATGATTAAGCTTTCCCATATTAATAGTTTGCCCCGGAACAAGCCTTGGCCGGTCAGGATGGCTGAGAATGATATCCCCGTCCTTATCCAGCGAAAGCTTAAGCGACAGGGGACTCAGTGAATTCAGAATCATGGTACTCTCAACATTGTATATGATGCTATTGAGGGTGCCGGGAATGAGGGGAACATCCCCGTTAACCCTGTTATATTCAAGTTGTATCCTGGTTTCCCCAGCATCATTCAGCAGATATACAAGTTCCCTGCCCGCTTCGAATTCCTCATCCAGCATAACAAAATCTTTTTTACGGCTATCCAGCATATACCTGTATTGATTTGAAAGGGCCTGTATGTAATTATCAGATTCCCTGATATCTATATTAATCAAAGTAAGAAGATTCTCCAGGCACTCCATAAGCAAATCCGGGTTCATTTCAGATTTAAAACTCTCGAGTTCAAGCTCGAGCTGCCGGCCCTGGATCTCTTCTTTCTCAATGGAGAGCTTGTGATACCGGCGTATATTCATCATGCCTGTATAGTAGATATGGACAAGAAGCTGGAAGATGACCATAAGGATAGTTATTGTCATCAGTTCCGTTATAAAATGGTAGTAACGAAGAATAAAAATAAAATATACAAGTATGATCCCTGTGCTGATCAGAGCTGTGCCCATCAGCAAGATGAGAAAATAGATCAGTCTTTGATGAAATATTCCTGTTCCAAGGGCCTCCTGGCTCTTCTTGCGACCAAGCATAAGGATGGCCCATTCATGGTTAATGTATGAAAGGATCACAAGGAAAAGAGCCTCCTGGCTAAAGAATGTCCCGGAAAGGTTCTCCAGGTTTCCGAAGACCATCAGCATGGCAAGGTAAAGCACAATACCCGCTATTGCAGGAAAGACTATCCTGAAGGAGATTCTATCTATATACCATCTCTGTTTCATCGTCGTGGATCAGTGGAATGGATACTGTGAAGTTTTCATCCTTGTTGATTAGGACAGGTTTATTGATCAGAATCCGGTAGCGATTCTTTATATTCTCGAGGCCTATACCCGGTGATCCTGAGTCTCCAGGTGTTTTATAAAGATCTTCTCCAAGTTTTACATGTCCGGGATCACCGATAAAATTGTTCCTGACAACCAGGTAATTGTCCTCTGTGGTAATACTGACCTTCAGTGGGATTTCCTGAGACATATGATTGTGCTTAATGGCATTTTCCAATAGCATTTGAACGCTCAACGGTGGAACAAGGAATGAATCAAGGTCATCCGGCAGGTCAATCTCAACCGAGAGTGCATCCTCGAACCGCACCTGCATCAGGAAACTGTAATTCTCAACAAGTTCAAGTTCTGTCCTCAATGACACCAGGGGATTCTCAAAATTCCGGAGTACGCTTTGATAAACGCTTGCAAGGTTTCTGATAAATCGTTCAGCAATTTGCACATCCCTGTATATCAATGAGGAGATCGTATTCAGGGAATTGAAAAGGAAATGCGGAGAGATCTGGCTCCTGAGTGAATCAAACCTGAGGTTTACCTGCTGGGTCTGAAGTTTTTTTGTAGTGAGATGTATTTCTTGCAGATGCCTGAAAGAATCAAGGTTATGGTCAACAACTGACAGCACAATCCCCGTGAATACACTGATAATCAGGATCTGTACAGTAAAACCGGGATACAATTCATTTATTTCCTCCAAAGGCATATTGGGGGAGAAAAGATATTTATAGATAACGGCACCAAGTACTGTAAACACTAAAATGCAGAGAAGTGTCAGCGATCCGGTAATCAGTAATGGAATGGACCTGCCAGATCTCTCCCTGAGGTAATTTCGTGCTCGTCCGATTAAAAAGTGGAGAGCGAAACCACAAAGAATTGCTGATACCTGGATAAGAACAAAAGAAGTCCATCGTAAAAAGATACCCTGCAGGGAACCCTGCAGGCTGAAAACTGTATAGGCGAAGTACAGAACCGCATACATGGAGCCTATTATCAAGATCTGTATGGCAACCCTGCTCTTCATAGTTCAAAAATACAGTTTTAAGGGAGTATCACATAATTGCATCCATTACACGCCTGTATTCTGAGTCGGAACTGAGGGTACGGGCTGTCTCCATAAAAAGATCTTTCATTTCCCGGTCACCATCCTCAATCATAGGGGCCACAGCTCTCAACACAGAACCCTTTTCGGTGCTTGATGATATCTTAGTTGCAGAATGCATTATCCCGGAGACCGCCTGACGATCAAGATCCTGAACTTTCGCTAACTCCCGGAGCACCCTGCCATGTTCGGTGGAACTTGAGAGTACATTGGTGCAGGAGAAGAATGCATCCAGCACGGGCTCTTCATAGATCAGGTATGGAATGGATGCACGAAGTACAGAGCTGACTTCTGTATTTGAACTTATCCTCCGGTTAGTTTCGCACAAATTTATCAGGGAATGTTGCTTAAGTGAGTGTGTTTCAAGGGTATACCTTAGCATTCTTCCGGCCTCCGTCGTACTTGAAGTAAGCCGTATAACGTTGAAATAGGCCTCCCTTATCCCGGCATCATCCAGGTCTATTATCTTAATCGAACGTATTACATGGCTGATCTGTGTACTCGAACTTATTTTACGTGTACTGCTTAAATAAGCGATCATGGCCGGGCCCTCCAGTGAATTTTTTGTCAATACATCACGGAGAGCTGAACCGGTTTCAGTAGCGCTGCTTATATTATCAACTGCAATAAAATAGGTCTCCTGGATCATGGGGTGGGTAAAATCGAGTTCTCCCAATGAACGCAAAACCCTGCCGGCCTCGGTACTGCTGGTTATTCTGGATACGGATCGTAGTAAAGCTGCCTGAGCATGCACCGGCAGATCCTGGTTTTCGATGGTGTGGCGGAGGACTGAACTCTTTTCCGTGTTGCTGTTTATACGGTTAATACCGGAAAAGTATGCCTCTGCGAGTTGAATATTGTTAAAATCAAGGGACTGGTCAATATCCCGGTAGATCCTTCCCTTTTCAGTATCGGATGTGATTTTAGAAAGTGCGGAAAAGTAAGCCGCTGCCACTTCAGGTTCCTGAAGGAAATAACTGTTGTATTTACGGAATATCCTGCCCCGCTCGGTGTTGGACGTCATTTTACCTGCAATTGCAAAAACTACATCGGCTAATTCTTTATTTGACAGTTTCTGATTGTCTAGCAGGGTACTGAAATATTTTGATTTGGCACTGTTACTGCTAACATGGGTGATTTCATCCAGCACATCGTCGAGTCCCCCTTTGGAGTAGATTCTTGCTGTACGGCCTTCTGCATCAAGACCCGTTGACCTTACAACATCGAGTAAAACATCTTCCAGCCACCTGCGTCCTTCCGGCTCATATGGGATCTCTTTACGTCCCTCGTAAAACTCATAGCTCAGTTTCCCCTGGGAATTACTGTTTACGAGCAATTCACGACTGTTCCCAAATGTACGTACACTGATCTTCACATATCCACCCGGACTAATGCTTTTTATTGAACGGTCGTCATCACTGACACGGACAACCCCGTCATATTTAACATCCATGGAATTAAAGGGACTGGCAGAGCGATAGTGTTCGCTGCTGTTTGCTCGATAGGCCTGGTATACATCCGTACCGGAATCTTCTCTGTGCGCTGGAAGCCAGGAACTGATATCAAGCGTTGTACTTGAGGCAAATGATCCCACTGGAGTGAGGATCATGCTTATGCTGATTATAATGAGGACTGTTTTTTTCATTGCTTGCGTTTTTATAATTGACACTGCAAATATTAGATCTCTCCCACTATATTAAAAATAGAATGTAATGAACTGTGAATTCCCTGGAGTGAACCGGTATTCAATACCATTGTATATAAAAAAATGCCTCCGGGGAACTGAAGGCACTTAAATATTTTTAATATAATGGGAGGATCAGGGTGCAAGGAGTTTTTCGAGTTCGGCATGAAGATCTTCACCTCTCAGGTTCTTGGCAATGATCTTACCATCCGGATCGATAAGCAGGCTGCTGGGAATCGAACTGATTCCGTACATCTGCGCAGCTTCATTTGACCACCCTTTTACATCCGAAACGTGGTTCCAGGTCAGATTGTCATCCTGAATCGCCTTTAACCAGTCTTCCTTTGAGTTGTCAAGGGAAACACCGAGGACATCAAATCCTTTTTCATGATATTTCTGATATGCGGCTACAATGTTGGGATTTTCCCTGCGACAGGGTCCACACCATGCAGCCCAGAAATCAATCAGCAGGTAATTGCCGCGAAGTGAGATTAGCTGAACAGGATTCCCTTCGGGGTCTGCCTGAATAAAATCAGGAGCTATTTCTCCGATTGCAACCATTTTAAGTACTTCAACCCTTTTTCTCATTGAAGACACAAGGGTCGTTGCTTCGAGAGCGGGATCAAGCTTATTCAGCATCTCCTGAATTTCATCGGCTTCTTTCCCGTAATGCAGGGATTGTACTATAAAAGGTGCTACAAACGAAGAAGAATTCTCATCAATAAAGGTTTTCTGGCGTTCTTCGATACCCTCATAGATATCATCCATTGTAGATTCAAGCTCCGAAGCGATAGCAGTATCTCCGGCCATTTCTGCAGCCTTGAATTCTTCCCATAAGGCATTTAGCTTATCATATATTGCATCTATAGACTCCTCATATGCAAGGTATTCATCATGAACAGCTGAGCCTTTAATATCCGGTGTCCAGAGAGTATCGGCATGGGCTGTCAGGTAAATACTGGAATTTTCAAGAAAAAACATTGCATTGCCCCTTTTGTCGGGGATGCTGATGTAATACACATCGGGGATTTCTACTTTGCCGCTAAATTCAAATGTCCCGTCCACAGTGATGACGGAATCTATGGAAACATATTCTTTATCTATCCTCTGCTGAAGGTAAACAGTTACATCGGCAGCCCCTTCGATTGTTCCTTTCAGTTTGTAGCCACTTTGTGATCCACATGCGGAAAGAAGGAATAATGCTGACAGAAAGACAATTACTTTATTCATTTTATACCGGTTTTATTTTTAATGGCACAAACATAATGCAAAAAACCGGAACAAAAGATGAGCTTTGTCAAAGTGGACGGAGTCTAAATAGAGGCATTCCCCCTCCTGTACATTTCAAGGATTTCCATAGCAGCATGGAAGGAGCTTTTATCGCCGGAAAGAACTTCAGCTTCAAGAATTTGCAATTGCTTTTTAATTCCTGTTTGTGTATAGAAGTCAGAGCGCAGTGAATCATTAATGAATTCATACATCCAATACCTCGCCTGCCGGCTCCGATTGCCGTCGAAAAAGCCATTATCCCTGGTAAACAAAAGGTATTTCTCTATTGTATCCCAGATCTCATCCAACCCTTCGCCTTTCAGGGCAGAGCATGTCAGCACATCCGGGGTCCACCCGGACTCTGAGGGAGGGAAAAGATGCAGGGCATTTTTATACTCCCTGACAGCTCGTTCAGCCTTTTGACGGTTGTTTCCATCGGATTTTGTGATAGCTATTACATCAGCCATCTCCATTATCCCCCGCTTGATCCCCTGCAGTTCATCTCCCGCCCCTGCAAGCATGAGGAGAAGAAAGAAATCTACCATTGAATGGACTGCTGTTTCTGATTGGCCGACTCCTACAGTTTCGATGAAAAGGACTTCAAATCCACAGGCCTCGCATAGAATAACAGATTCCCTTGTTTTCCTTGCCACACCTCCTAGTGTCCCACTGGAAGGGGAAGGACGTATAAAGGCATCCGGATCAGATGAAAGATCTTCCATTCGTGTTTTATCACCAAGGATGCTGCCCCCGGAACGCTCACTGGAAGGATCTATTGCAAGTACAGCAAGACGCTTCCCGGCAGAAGTGATGCGGGTTCCGAGTGCTTCAATAAAGCTGCTCTTGCCTACCCCCGGCACCCCGGTGATTCCAATTCTTATTGACTTGCCGGAATACGGGAGACAACCCCGTATAATATCCCTGGCCAGCTCCTGGTGTGCAGGATTGGAGGATTCAATAATTGTGATTGCCTGGCTTAGTAAAGTACGGTCTCCCGACGATATTCCCTTAATATAATCCTCCGCCTCCAAAATCCGCTTCCGATGCTTTTTGAATTTTTGAAGTGCATCCGGATGGATGGCTCCCGGTGGTTCGACGCCTTTCTTGACGTTCATGGTTTTCTTTTCCTTCTTCTTTTGGACCATTAATCAGCTCCGTGTTTCGACGAAACGAAATTAATAAAAAGAAAAGGATTTGTTTCCCGGGACTGTCCCTGATTAAGAACAGCCGACAGGATCAGGTAAATTCCCGGTCAAGTATCTCTTGTATTTGTTCCTTGGTCTGAATACTTGAGGTGGCAGCAACTATTTTTCCATTCTTATAATATACCGTAAAGGGAAGTCCCATAAAACCACTACATTCAGGCAGCTTTCTGATAATATGAGCAGCCGGTGAATCAAATGCAAAGTCCATGAATGCAACTTCCTGATAAGTGGATTCCATTTCGATCATTGACTGGTAAACGGGAATACACATGGGACCCATTCGCCCGCAGCAGATCATTACATTTTCATTTTCACTCAGCGCCTCATTGTATTCGGGTTCACTGTCGATGTGTTTAAGATTTGTGTGAAGTGTCATACTGAAATCATTTATATATATAGATTTATCGATACAAAAATATGAAAAATCGGGAATTCTTGTACTTTTATCTACGAATAATTCTATAAATGAAGATTCTTTTTATCGGCTCCCGTAAATATGATTACCTGGCGGATCTGACCTACAGTGGACTGATCAAGGTTCTTGGACCAGAGAATATGATTGAGCTGAAGTGGAATCCAAGATACCATATCCCCTATAAAACATATCCAAAAAATATCCCTACAAGCCGGAAAGGCATATTTAATCCTCTCCTGACCAATAAAAAAAAATATGATGTGGTCCTGGTAGCAGCAGCCAAACCGGATTGTTTCCAGGCATACCTGTCAATCGTTTCAGATATACCGGCTGATAAACCTGTGGTTTTTATTGATGGAGGGGACCGGGAAGAATTTGGCGGTGACCTGGAAAGAATGGGGCATCCCGGACTCTATGAGCAGTCAATTTCCTTGCGTCCATTTGATAAAATATTTAAAAGAGAATTTCTGAAAAATACCAGTTATCCTGAAAATGTCTATCCCCTGCCCCTTTCGGTAAACTATGACCGCATTCCGGCTTTAAGGGTACAAAAAAAATACCAGGTTGCATTCTGGGCTGTGGAAGGGCATCCAATCCGTACAAGGGTACTTGAAATGCTTGAAGACCGTTTTGATTGCCGGGAAAATGGAACGCACAGAAACCAGGAATTTAAAAAGTATAAAAGAAAGGGTAAATTTTATCTGCAGGAACTTGCTGCCTGTACCATCGGCTTGAGTTTCCGGGGGGGTGGATGGGATACACTTCGCTACTGGGAAATACCGGCAGTTGGGAGTTTTATGATAAGCCAGCCCTTGAATATTGTTATACCTGATGATTTCCGTTCAGGTGAGGAAATAGTATTTTGCAAGGAAGATGCATCTGATTTAATTGATCTCTGTACTTATTACCTGAATAATTCTGAAAAAAGGGAAAATATTACTGCAAGAGGTGCCGCATATGCAAGAGAATATCACAGCGATGAGGCCAGGGCAAGGTATATCATGAAAATCCTTACAAAAACAGATAATTAAGATATGGATGCACCGGGACTTTCACTTATAATATCCTTCTACAACAAACTTGACAACCTGAGACTGATTCTCGCAAGCCTTGAGCTACAGAGTTTCTCTGATTTTGAGGTTATCATTGCAGACGATGGGTCATCCGGGAAGGTCACAGCGGAGTTGGAAGATATAATTCAGTCCAATAAAATAAACATCAGACATGTCTGGCATGAGGACGATGGATGGAGAAAAAATATAATCCTCAACAAGGCCATTGTAGCCTCCCGGAGCGATTACCTTGTATTTATTGACGGCGACTGCATTTTGCATCAGAGGTGTCTGGAAGAACATTATTCCCACCGGATGGAAAAGTGGATTATCGCCGGACGAAGGGTGAACCTTTCCCCAAGACTTTCTGATGAGATTACCCCCAGTAAAATCACGAAAGGCAGGCTTTGGGGATCCTATATGTTAAGAATGGCATGGGACAGTCTCCGGAACAAGAACATACATTCTGAGAATGCCATCTACCTAAGGAGTCCCTTTCTGCGCTCCAGAATTAACAGGAAGGACAAGGGGGTATTGGGTTCGCATTTCTCTCTCTACAAAAAGGATATTATGGAAGTTAATGGTTTCGACGAGAGGTTCCTTCACCCTGCTGTCGGAGAGGATACCGATCTTGAATTCCGACTCCGAAGGAATGGCATGAAGGTACAGACCCTGAAACATATAGCCATTCAATATCATCTATATCATGCGATTCTTCCGCGTGAGGAAAGCAACCTCAGAATCATGGAAGAAAACAATATGCAGGAAGTAACCTATACGCCCTACGGCATCCGGAAATAATTACTTGGGATAAGATTACTAGTTAGAGGAAGCAGCCTCAGCTACCACGCCCTTTACCCATACTATACTCCTTGGATGTTTTGGATCGTTGGAGATTATGGTAATGGTCTTGTTCTGCTTTCCAATCTTACCTCTTGAGTCGAAAATAACCTTCATGGTTGTGCTCTCACCTGCCGGCACCATATCTTTGGCAGGGATGACTGCTGTACACCCGCAACTGGCCTTCACCTTACGAATGAAAAGTTCGGAGTTCCCATTATTACTGATCGTGAACACATGTTCAACTTTTTCACCCTGTTTGATATTGGCAAAGTCGAAAGTGTTGTTGTCAAAAGCAATAGCAGGTGCATTGGCTTTTTCTTCTGCAGACAGGCTGCCGAAGTCCTCTTCAATGGTTGCACTTACGGTAAGCCTGTTGGAAGCATTGTACTGTCCGTCAAGTGTAATATCCACCCTGTCAATAACAAATCCCCAGTCATTCTTTAGCTTGGAATCATAGGTTCCGGTCAGCACCCCCTTCTCTCCGGGCTTCAGTGTTTCAGGATTAGCTGAAATTTTCAGATGGGCGGGTACCTTGTTGAACCCAATGCTTACAGGTTTTTCCGAAACATTCACGATCTCAACTGTTTGTGTCCCTTCCTTGTCCTTAACAACCCTGGCAAAACTCATATGATTGGTCTTGAGCCGGATCTTATTACTCATATTATACCGGTATACATCTTCCAGCGTTTGAGGCTTTGGTTCAACATTTCCTTTAATGGTCAGCACCTTGTTCGGTGTGGAGGCATTGGATGTTACCGTAACGGTTTTGCTGAAGGGTCCGGGCCTGTTCTTTGGATTATATGTTGCACTGACAAATCCCTTTTTGCCCGGAAGGACAGGCTCTTTTGACCAGTTTGGGGAAGTGCAGCCGCAACTTGCATGCACCTGTTTGACTAACAGGGGCTGGCTTCCGGTATTGGTAAATTCGAAGTTCACGGTAACAGGTCCCTTGGCCTCATCGATTTTGCCAAAATCATGAGACTCAAAATCGAAGGACATATTTGCCTGCTTGGTCTGGGCATTGATTATTATCAGGGGTAAAATCAATAAAAACGGAATTAAATATGCTTTTTTCATTTTCTCACTTTATTTGTTGACAAAGGTACTCTTAAATAAGCTATCTTTCTATATAACAAAAATAATAAATATCTGTTTAAATATAAAAGGTTTATACAACCATATGACTAGGCTTCAAATTCAATGGTTGCGTGCAAATTTGATTAAATAATAGTTAACTTTGCTTCGCTATGGCGATGAATAAGTCCACCGCACATGATTCGCATCTTAAAAAAATACAGTGTATTTCTAATTCTCTGCCTGGGTTTCTCTCTCCAATTATCAGGCCAGTTTCATTATGGCACCCAGATGACTTTTGGAAAAAACCGGGTGCAGTATAATGATTTCTACTGGTATTTCTACCGTTTCGAAAAATTTGACACCTATTTCAATCAACAGGGAAAAGGCCTGGCCAACTACACGACTGATTTTCTTTCTGAAGAGATTATCAGAGCTGAGGATTTTTTTGATTACACCTTTGAGAAGCGCCTGATATTCATCGTTTACAATAAACTTTCTGATTTCAGGCAAAGTAATATCGGACTGGTATCCGGGAAGGAAGATTCCAATACAGGGGGTATTACCAAAGTTATCCGCAACAAGGTATTCATCTACTTCGACGGTGACCATAAAAAATTCGAGCAGCAAATATCTGCTGCAATCGCCGAGGTAATCATTAATGAGATGCTCTACGGAAATGATTTCAAGGAGAATTTCACTAACTCCACCCTGATCAATCTGCCTGACTGGTACATGGAGGGATTGGTTTCCTTTATGTCGAGGGACTGGGATTTTGAGGTGGAGAATTTTGTCAGAGATGGGATGCTGAGCGGTGAATATGAGAGGTTTAACTGGCTTACGGGAGATGATGCCAAGTATGCAGGACATTCTTTCTGGAAGTATGTAGCAGAGACATACGGCGCTTCCGTAATACCCAATATTCTCTATCTTACCAAAATAAATAAGAATTCCAACAGCGGATTCCTCTATGTCCTTGGATTTTCAATAAAAGACCTGTCGAATGACTGGAGGGCCTATTATACAGAACAGTATGATGAAAGCCTTGTAGACAGGGAGATGCCTGAAGATGGGAGAATACTCAAAAAACCAGACAGGAAAAAGGTCTTTAACCAGGTAAAAATCAGTCCGGATGGAAATAAGATTGCCTATGCTACAAACGAAAATGGACAATACAAGGTATACCTGCATGACAGCCAATCGGGAAAAACCAAGAAGTTACTGCGACGGGAACACCGTATTGACCAGATTCCGGATTTAACCTATCCCATCCTGGCCTGGCATCCCACCGGAAGGATACTTTCATTTATTACGGAAGAAGAGGGTGGACTATCCCTGTATTATTATATGCTCGAAACGAAAGAACTTACAGAAAGAAATATTATTTTCTTCGAGAAGATACTGGATTTTGATTACTCCAATGATGGATTTAAAATCGTTCTTTCAGGGATTAACCGTGGACAGGCGGATATCTATGTTCATACCATATCTGCCGGTACAAACGAAAGACTTACAAATGATATTTATGATGATTTCAATCCCAGGTTTATCAATAACTCAAAACAAATAATATTTTCATCCAACCGGCCATTTGATACCACGGATTATCATGTTAATGGAAAACCTCTGAACAGCAGGTATTTGTCACAGAATCTCTATGTCATAGACTATGCTAGCCGTAAGAAAGAGATCCGTAAAGTATCTGAACATCATTTTGAAAATGATGTTCAGCCTTTTGCCATTGGACCGAACAAGTTCACATACCTGAGCGACCAAAATGGAATTATCAACCGGTTCGTAGCTGATTTTGACAGTACAATCAGTTTTATTGACACTGCTACGCATTACCGCTATTTTTCCCAGTCCTACCCCATATCAAATTACGGCCGCAACATTCTTGAGCATGATTATAATCCGGAGACCGGGCAATATGCTGAAATTGTCATGCACGATGATCGGTATTATATTTACCAGGATCAACTTGATCCCGGTCCGAATTTATTCGGGGGAGAATTCATCAATACGAGTTTCAGAAATGATTATACTAAAAAACTCGTGGAAATTGACAGCCTGAAAAGAATTAAAAAGGAAGTAATTTCTATTCAGGAGATCGAGAACAACAAGATCATTACAGATGCCTCAGATACGATCAACCTTGAGAGGCAGGTAATTGATATTAATAACTATGTATTTGAGCGGGAAAAGTTGAACTACTATAATGAGCAGTTTGCCGGTGATAATCTCAATCTTGTCCTCGACACCGCCTCCTTTGTAAGGCCAACACCCAGGATTTATGAGACCGCTTTCTATACAAATTATGTCGCCAACCAGATAGATTTCAGTTTCCTCAGCGCTTCCTACCAGACATTTACAGGAGGTGCCGTTTACTATAATCCGGGATTTAACATAATGTTCAAACTCGGGACCAACGACCTGTTCGAGGATTATAAACTGACCGGTGGGGTCAGGCTCTCCGCAGATTTTGACAGCAACGAGTACCTCCTGAGTTTTGAGAACCTGAAAAGAAGGCTAAATAAAACCATGATCTTCCATCGCCAGATTTTTAAGAGTCTGTATACCAATGAAGAGAAAAAGGAATTTTATAGTAAATTTTTCTCCCATAACCTTATGTATAAGCTGCGCTGGCCCTTTAACCAGGTTTCAGCGTTCGAGGGTACACTTCACGGACGCCAGGACAACATTGTACCCCTGGCAACCGATCTGAATGCATTGACTGAACCCAATTACACAAAATACTGGGCAGGAGTTAATCTGGCCTATATTTTTGATAATACGCGTTACCTGGGACAAAATCTTTATCATGGTACCAGGCTGAAAACTTTTGTTGAAGCTCACCAGCAAATTAACGGGAACAGGTGGGATCTTTATACTGTGGGAGTGGATGCAAGGCATTATGTCAAGATCCACAGGACCCTTATCTGGGCGAACCGTTTCGCAACCGGAGCATCTTTTGGCCGCAGCCGCCTGATTTATTACATGGGCTCAGTGGATAACTGGATTAATTTTTCATCCAAGGTGCAGCAATTTGACCAGAGCGTCCCAATCGATTACTCAAAAAATTATGTTTATCAGACTCTGGCGACAAATATGAGGGGATTTACCCAGAACATTCGAAACGGAGACCGGTTTGCCGTTGCAAATACTGAATTACGCTGGCCCCTGATCCGTTATTTTGCAAACCATCCCCTGAGCAATAATTTCCTTAATAATTTCATGGTAGTGGGTTTTACTGACCTTGGAACTGCATGGAACGGAGCCCACCCATGGTCTGGGGAGAATGCATACGATAACGAAGTGATCGAAAATGGACCACTGACCATAACGATAGATTCAAACCGCGAACCCCTGGTTGCCGGGTATGGATTCGGAGTTCGTTCAATGCTGCTGGGATACTGGATAAGACTGGACTGGGCCTGGGGAATTGAAAACTATATTGTTCTTCCAAGGATTTTTTATTTCTCAATGAACCTGGACTTCTAAACTAATTCCTATGAGTATAAACACATATATTATTCTTGCAATTGTGGGACTCCTTGCCGGTTTCATCAGTGGAAGCCTGGGTGTTGGAGGGGGTATTATTATCGTACCGGCACTGGTCCTGTTCCTCGGATTTACCCAACACCAGGCACAGGGCATAAGCCTGGGAATAATGCTGGCTCCCATCGGACTCCTGGCTTTTATTAATTATTACAGGGAAGGATATACAAATATTAAATACTCTCTCCTGCTGCTTGCAGTGTTTTTTATAGGGAGTTACCTCGGGTCCCGGCTGGCAGTTCAATTACCTGCGGCAACGCTTAAGAAGGTTTTCGGGGGACTAATGCTCGTTGCCGGTGCCAAAATGATCTTCTGGCCCTGATAAAATAAAAATCCAAATGAGCCTGATAAAAACTATAAAGGAATTATCCGAAGAACTCTTCCCCGGGATCATTGAGATCCGAAGACATATTCACAGAAACCCAGAATTGTCATTCCATGAACATGAAACAGCAGATTTCATTGCAAGTACCCTGGAAAAGGCAGGAATCCTATATAAAAAGGGAATAGCCGGTACAGGGATCCTGGCGGAGGTAGAAGGAAGCAAACCGGGTAGAATTATTGCACTGAGAGCTGATATGGATGCCCTTCCCATACAGGAAAAAAACGATCTTAATTACCGATCCCTCAATGATGGAAGAATGCATGCCTGCGGACATGATGCCCATACCGCATCACTCATTGGCACTGCCTTGATACTCAATAAACTCAAAGACAATTTTTCAGGAAAAGTAAAATTTGTTTTCCAGCCGGGAGAAGAAAAAGCACCGGGTGGGGCAAAGCTGATGTTGGAAGAAAATCTGTTCGCCGGTGAGGAGCCCGAACTGATGATTGCACAACATGTATATCCTCCGATGTACACAGGAAATCTTGGATTTAGGGAAGGTAAATACATGGCTTCAAGTGATGAGATATATATCACAATAAAAGGGAAGGGAGGACACGCAGCAATGCCCCATAATACAACCGATTCAGTGCTTATTGCAGCACATATCCTTGTTGCCATGCAACAGATTGTCAGCCGGCATGCTGAAGCTTCAATGCCTACTGTACTGTCGTTTGGCAAAGTGGTGGCTGACGGAGCAATGAATGTGATTCCCTCTGAAGTTACTATGGATGGAACTTTCAGGACCATGGATGAAAAATGGCGCAAGACTGCTCATAAGCGGATGATTAATATGGCACAGTCAATCGCAGAAAGCATGGGTGCTACCTGTGAATTAAAAATCGTGGAAGGCTATCCTGCTCTCATTAATGATCCGGAAATAACCCGCAAATCTATGGAATATGCATCTGCCTATCTCGGTGATAAATCCGTTGAGGAACTTGACATCAGGATGACCGCTGAGGATTTTGCTTTTTTCGCAGAGAAATACCCTTCAGTATTGTACCGGCTGGGTGTTAGAGATAAAAACAAGCTCAGTCCCCTTGAGCTTCACACACCCACATTCAATATAGACGAGGAAGCCCTGAAAACAGGAATGGGAGCCATGGCCTGGATAGCCATTTCCCACCTAATCTAAAATCAATTCAAATTATATAAATAGCTAGATATTATTTGAATAAAATATAAATTTGTACCCAAGTTTTTTCACCATAAACTCAATTAAAAATGGCACACATAATAAGTGATGA
Source organism: Bacteroides sp. (assembly GCA_011053095.1). Taxonomy (GTDB): domain Bacteria; phylum Bacteroidota; class Bacteroidia; order Bacteroidales; family SM23-62; genus SM23-62. The sequence continues at coordinate 14,890 of DRHS01000150.1, read as the reverse complement.
ATGTACAGCATGCGGCGCATGTATTGATGAATGTCCCGAAGAAGCAATCGCGGAAGGAGATATCTATGTAATTGATGCAGATAAATGTACCGATTGCGCCTCCTGCGTCGATGTTTGCCCGGTTGAAGCCATCAGTGAAGTGTAGACCAGAGGCCACCGGAAACAAAATTCAGGAAAACTGGTCCCCTCTCATAGGGATCAGTTTTTTTTATGGATTATACTTTGACAGGGTGAGGATCTTCTGGTAGTCATCATCCGTCATCAGATCTTTGAGTTTAACCTCCGGATTCCGTCTTAAATATTCCTCCACAATTCGCCATCCAAGCCAGACCGATGCGCGGGCGGGTGATTCAGGTGTAAAATCACTTGTAAACGGACCCTCACCTGTATATTTTTGAATACTGATCCGGCCTGTCTCGAAAAGGATTTTGTTTTCAACAATGTATTCCCACATCTTTGCCTCATTATTCTTGCAAAATGTCATCTGTCCCCGGGTAAATCCCATTATTAAACTATCGGGCTCCTCAGGAAGCATCCATTTGGTAAAACAGGCCATCTTCCCAAGGTAAATCATATTCGAAAGTACATTATCAACAGAATCGTTGTACTCAAATTCAGTCATAGCCCATCCCATCAGGCAATCAGCCGGTAGTTTCCCGGGGTGCATATTGAGAATCTGGTACTGGTTCAATCCAAGGCGGGGATAATAATCAGAATCTGCACCCAGGTAATTATCAAGTCCGATTCCCAGGATACCTTCGGCGCTGACAATTGAACGGTTAAACCTTGAAATAAAGCTGTATATCCGGGGAACCTCCATCCCGGGGAAATGATGGATGTACCGTTTGAAGGCATCCGTCAGGATCTGCTCAAGGTAATCCAGTTCCGGGAAGACACGCATTGTTTCTAAATATACCTCGTGGTTGAGGTAATCCGTCAGAAAGGTCCTGAGATAATCAGGGTAGGTTACCTGTCTGGCTCCGCCAATGTTGATAATACGATAATTATACAGGTCAAAAAATTCTCCGTAGCGTTGGTAAAACCCGGGTACACTCTGAGAAATGCTGTCCAAATTCACCATAAAAAGGTCCTGTTCAAAACGTTTGATCTCAATTTCAAGCTCGATGTCCGCAATATTTGTCTGATAGTCAGCTTTTCTACAGGATGGATTAAGGGTAAGCACAATCCAAAGAAGTAAGGCTGTCAGGTATCGCCCGGTTGGTAAATATTTCAGAATATTTCGCACTAATATTTTACTTTTGTTGTTTGACCGTAAATAATTACACATGCAAAAATACATATTAAGTCTTATCATTCTTCTTTCCTCCTCCCAGATCTTTGCACAGGGACTCAGTTTTAGTGTGGTTTTAGATCCACAGATGACTTGGATGGACTCTGATTCCAAAAAGGTTGAAAGGGAGGGGAGTAACTTTGGAATTGGGGGTGGACTTGTAATGGATCTTTATTTTGCGGAGAATTATGCATTCACAAGTGGTCTGCAAATACTCAGTACTGGAGGCAACCTGACCTTCCTTGACAGCATACCTATAAAACCAGGAGGAATAATTGAAACCCTGCCAGCCGGATCAACCGTAGAATATAAACTCCAGTACCTGGTTATTCCCTTTGGACTAAAGTTGAAATCAAATGAGATCGGGTATTTCAGGTTTTTTGCAGATCTTGGGATTCTTAATCAAATAAATCTGAAAGCAACCGGAACTGTTGAATCAAGTGGTATCAATGGAGAAGATATCAGTGATGATATAGGATTTTTTATGATATCATATTATATAGGTGGCGGCCTGGAGTATTCCCTTGGAGGAAATACTGCTCTTATCGGGGGATTATACTGGAATAGTGGCATTTGGGACGTTAACACCAACCAGTTATACAGGGCTCACATCAGCTCAATCGCCCTTCGGCTGGGTATTAAATTCTAAGATAAAATGAAGGCGGTCCTTGTTCAGTTAAACTACCATATTGGTAACTTCAAAGAGAATGTTGCAAGAATCGAACATGAGGTAAGGAAGGCCGAAAATCTGGGGGCAGACCTGGTAATATTCTCCGAACTGGCCCTTACCGGTTATCCTCCGCAGGACCTCCTTGAGTACAGTAGTTTCATCGAAGCAAGCGATCAGGCACTAAAGTCGGTCGCTTCCTTAAGCATGAATACCGGTATACTGATAGGGGCTCCGACCCTCAATTCAAATCCCGGCGGAAAGAAACTCTTCAACTCTGTATATTTCCTTTCAGAGGGAGAAATACAGCAGGTGTTCCATAAAACCCTTCTTCCAACCTATGATATATTTGATGAATACAGGTATTTTGAGCCCAATAAAGACTTCAACCTTCTTGAATTCAGGGGAAAGAAAATTGCCGTAACTATTTGTGAGGATCTATGGTTTGACCAGCCGATGTATAATGCCTTTTCCACCAACCGTCTGTATTCAAAAAATCCACTTGAAGAACTTGCCAGGCTTGAACCCGACCTGGTTGTTAACCTTGCTGCTTCTCCCTTTTCATATCTCCGACAGCAGGTGAAAACAGAAATATTTACAGGGAATGCGAAAAAATTCAAGTTACCGATCCTGTATGTTAACCAGACAGGAGCCCAGACCGAGCTGATCTTTGAGGGTGGTTCCCTGGTGATTAACCGTGAGGGAGAGATCGTTGCTGCTCTTGACCTCTTTGAAGAGGATCGGCTAATAGTCGACATCGAAGAACTCTGTTCCAACAAACTAAAAAGCCTTGCATTTGAGGTGCCCGGTCAGACAGAATTGATTTACCGCGCACTTGTCCTTGGTATCCGGGATTACTTTGGTAAAATGGAATTTACAAAAGCTACACTTGGACTTTCTGGTGGAATTGATTCAGCTGTTACCCTGGCCATTGCTGTAAAAGCTCTGGGACCAGAAAACCTGCATGTCCTGCTGATGCCTTCAAAATATTCTTCCGATCATTCCATTACAGATGCCCGTCAGATGGCCGAAAACCTTGGTGTTGGATACGATATAATTCCCATACAGGAATCATTTGAAGCCTATCTTAAAGCCATGCGGGGAGTATTCAGAGGTCTGCCTGAAGATATTACAGAAGAAAATATCCAGTCACGCATACGGGGAAATATGCTCATGGCCTATTCCAATAAATTCGGACATATCCTGCTCAACACAAGCAATAAAAGTGAAGCAGCCGTGGGCTACGGAACCCTGTATGGCGATATGGCCGGAGGCTTATCCGTACTGGGTGATGTTTACAAAAAAGACGTATACAAGCTTGCAGGATATATCAACATGAACGAAGAAATTATCCCTGCCAATATTATTAGTAAACCTCCTTCTGCCGAACTCAAACCCGAGCAGAAAGATTCCGACAGCCTGCCCGAATATGATCTTCTGGACCGGATACTGTTTGCTTACATAGAGCAACAGAAATCTATAACTGAGATCATAGGTGATGGGGCCGATGAGGAGATTGCCAAAAAAATAATCCTAATGGTGAACCAGAACGAATTCAAGCGTTACCAGACCCCGCCGATCCTGCGAATATCATCCAAGGCATTCGGCGTAGGCAGGCGGATGCCCCTGGTCGCAAAATATTAGAGACATTTGATTAATTTTATTTACATTTGCATGTTCTACAACACAATGCTAAAACCGGAACGAAACCATGACCTGCGAGGAATGTATTGATAACAAAATGTCTGTGTTCAGTGTTCTTTCTTTTGAGCAAAAGGAATCCCTTAAGAAAAACAATACCAGCCAGAGTTTTAAAAAGGGGGATATAATCTTCAAAGAGGGCGATAAACCCACAGGACTGGTATGGTTATCTGAGGGAAAAGTAAAGATTTTCAAGGAAGGTGTGGGTGGAAGAGAGCAGATTATACGTATGGCTAAGCCGGTTGGATTTATTGGATACAGGGCTTTATTTGCCGAAGAACATCACCATTGTACAGGGGTCGCTATCGAAGATTCAACCATTTGTACCATTGACCGGGATACTATTTATAAATTACTCAAATCTAATTCTGATCTCTGTCTTAGCATCATTAAGGCATTTGCAACTGAACTCGGGTTCTCAAACAACCGAACCGTTACACTTACCCAGAAACATATTCGGGGAAGGCTGGCCGAGTCATTAATTTTTCTCAAGGATACCTATGGTTTTGAAGATGATCACACGACCATTAAAATTTACCTTTCAAGGGAAGATATTGCCAACCTTTCTAATATGACAACCTCCAATGCAATCCGTACACTTTCAACCTTCGCAAGTGAGGTAGTAATAGGTATCGACGGGAGAAAGATCAAGATACTTGATCTTCAGAAACTGGAGCGTATCAGCGAATTGGGCTAGCTATCAGATAAAAAACCTGCTATTTTATAAGTTGACCGGTTATACGGGTACACCATTCCGGATGGTCAGGAATTCTTCTACCTCCTTGATTGTATTTTCAATGGTAAACAGGTTCTCAACCCTACGATATCCCTGCAGACCGAATTCCTCACGTAGTTTTGTATTATTAGATAGTTCAATGACCTTCTCTGCCATGGCCTGAATATCTCCAGGGGATACCAGGAAGCCACTGTTACCATCATCTACCACTTCAGCCGAACTTCTTATATCGAAAGCTACTACAGGTTTTTTTTCGGCCATGGCTTCAACCATCACATAACCGAATCCTTCCCAAAGAGATGTCAATAGAAATATATCAATCTCAGAATAAAATTGCTCCACATTTTGTATAAATCCGAGAAAAACTACTTCGTCCTGTACATCCCTCTGTTTAGCCTGTTTCTTCAACCAGGTCTTCAATTTTCCTGAACCGGCGATAAGGATTCTGAACTTTATTCCCCTTTTTTTCAAAATCTCCGCCAGGTGAATAAGGTAGATCTGCCCCTTTTCCTCTGACAGACGGCCTGCGTTCCCTAAAATTATTTCCCCATCCTCCCTGGTATAAATTGGGTCCTGAAAAGAATCCCGGTCATAATTTAGATCGATGCCCGGGTATATCACCTGAATCCTTGATGGATCAATCAGATTGGGGTTGTTGGCAAGAACAGAGCGTTTTGTTTCCTCCGAATTGGCAATCATTCTGGTTACTATCTTGCTAAAAAGGTACCTGTTCAGAACAGTATTCCGTATTGGTATGGCATTGGCCCTTTTATAGATTATGTTGTCGACACCTGCAAGTTTCGCGGCAATCCCGGCAACCTTTAAATCTGAAGAAAGATTCATTACCAGAGTCTTGACCTTTTCCTTTTTAAAGATCTTAACCAGTCTAAAGACCTTGAATGGATTTAGAAAGCTCAGATTACTTACCTTAACGGACCTGTTTTTAAGAGATGCAGCCCTGAGCTTTTTTATAAGCTCGCTATGAGGATGGACAAATCCAAATACCTTATAATCCATCTCAGACAATCCAGAAATAAGGTCATAATGCCATTTCTCACCACCACCCCATGTTCTGAGGCTGTTAAAGAAACAAATTTGTGTCATTGCCTCTTTCTCAGCATCCCTGTTCAGTTTCCTTAACTTTGAATATTTCAGAAATGTTTCATGAGAAGAATTAATGCTTATCACAAGGCCGAAGAAGCCATCCATGAACCCGAACTTAATTATATAATCACGGAACATCCTCCAGAACGGGTGGAATATTATGTTAAACATGGAGGCCTGCTTGCCAATTTCAAAGTAGGACCTCGCAGCAATATCTGAGAACTTATTAATCTGTTCAATATGCTGGCCTATGTTGTAATATGAGTAATGAAGCAAATCACCCCTTAGCATTTGCCTGCTCGCTCCTTTCTTCAGGATGAAATGATCATGGGGATTCATTCCTCCCCACTCTCCCTTTCTGCTGTCCCATAACCTGAGCTTGCGGGAAGGGTACCAGCTTGAATGCCGAATCCACTTGCCACAATAGTTGGTAAGGCGGTTGAAATAATATCCGTCAAACTTCCAGTTCTCCTTGACTTCCCGAATTGACCTTTTAAGCCTGTCACTCAATAATTCATCGGCATCAAGGGAAAGAATATGCGGATAGTTTGCCTGGGTGATGGCCCAGTTCTTCTGTTCAATGTGTCCGACAAAGGAATGCTGTAGAAACCGGACACCATATTGCTTGCATATCTTTTCAGTATTATCGGTTGAAAAGGAATCAACCACGACAATTTCATCGGCAATATCCTTGACAGATTTGAGGCATCTTCCGATGTTCTTTTCCTCGTTCAGGGTTATTATTACGACGGTAAGCTTTGTCATACTTTCATGCCAATTTTGGAGTCTGAAATTACTAATTATTATCTATTCCTGGAAATACACTCTTTTGACTCTTTCTGAAAGTCCGGCAAGTACTTCATAGGGTATTGTATCCAGTTTCTCTGCCAGCTCGGCAACTGGTTTTTCTTTACCAAAAATCAGAACTTCATCCCCCTCCTCCGCCTTAATACCACTCAGGTCTATCATGCACATATCCATACAGATATTGCCCATTACCGGTGCTTCTGATCCGTTCACCATAAATGATATGCCCCTCTTTCCTAGATCCCTTCTCAGTCCATCTGCATATCCCACCGGCACCACTCCCATTGTCGTGTCTCTGGTCGCCAGGTAATTTCTACCATAACCCACAGACTCTCCTTTTTTAACGGATTTTATCTGCGAAATAATACTCTTCAGAGAACTTACAACCTGAAGCTTGTTATCAGGATCCGTGCTTATCCCATATAAACCGATTCCAAGCCTGACCATATCAAAACCAGCTTCAGGAAATCTCTCTATTCCCGCTGAATTAAGGATATGCCTGAAAGAATTCCCTGGAAAATGTTCCAGTATTCTTTCACTCATTCTTTCAAATATCCCGATTTGCTGCCTCGTAAATATGTCATGCTCTGCTTCCTCTGAGGCTGCGAGATGAGAAAATACGGAACGGATAGAAATTCCCGGATGCTTATGCAATACCTCAAATAACTGGTCCAGTTCATCTTCACTGAAACCGAGCCGGTTCATGCCCGTTTCCAGCTTCAGGTGAACAGGATATGATTCAAGGTTTCTTTTCCCTATGGCCCGGATAAAAGTAAACAGGCTCCTGAAATTATAAATCTCAGGCTCAAGGTTATAATCTATCATCAGATCGAATCCTGAAACTTCCGGGTTCATTACAAGGATGGGAAGATGGATTCCTGCCTCGCGGAGTGTGATTCCTTCATCCACATAAGCAACGCATAAATAATCCACCTTCTGGTATTGCAGGGCATTGGCTATTTCCATTGATCCGCTGCCATAGGAAAATGCCTTAACCATAACCATTATTCTGGCATTGGTCCTGGATCGATATACATTCAGATTGTGAACCATGGCATTAAGGTCTATTTCGAGTATTGTGCGATGATTCTTTTCCTGAAGCCGTTGAGTGATCTTCTCAAAGGCAAAAACTCTTGATCCTTTAATAAGTATGGCTTCATCTCTGAATTCAAGAGAGTTGAGTATGGTGAGAAACTCAGAGGTGGAGGAAAAGAACCTGGCGCCCTCAGGAAATCGCAGGCGCTGTCTGTAAAGATCCGGTCCAATACCAATGAGTCTGTCAATATTTTTCTTCTTCAGCATCCCGGACACATCGCTGTAAAGTTCTTCCTCATCCCTGCCCGTCTGCATAATATCTGAAAGAATCAGGGTCTTATGCTCGTGCTGGTTCTGCTGGTTAAGATAGTCCAGGGCAATGGAAAGAGAAACCAGGTCTGAATTGTAGGTGTCATTAATTAGGGTGCAAGCATTGATGCCCTTTACCATTTCCATTCTCATGGCTATTGGAGTAAGGTCGGCAATGCGGGACTGGATAACCAGTGGAGGGATCTTCATAAACAGCATTAGTGTAATCACGTGCATCGCATTCTCCACCGAAGCCCTGTCCCGGAATGGAAGCGTAATATCCATTTCGTCCTCTGCATATCGAACATGCAAGCGGGCATCTGTTGACTGGTCCTGTAGCCTTTCTGCATGAACATCACCACCCTCTTCAAATGTCCATGAAAACAGCCTTTCTTCCGGGAACTGCCTGAGCATCAGCCTGTGGATAGCTTCATGATCCCGGCAATAAATAATTGTCCGGCATTCCTGAAACAGGATGATCTTCTCCATGATCTTCTGCTCCCTGTCGTTGAATCCCTCCTGGTGAGCTTCTCCGATATTTGTAAAAATACCTGTCTCAGGACGGATGATTTTCTCGAGTTTGTCCATTTCTCCGGGTTGGGAGATGCCTGCTTCAAAAACGGCCATTTCAGTTTTTTCTTCCATCAGGAGGACTGAAAGTGGGACACCCACCTGGGAATTATAACTTTTCGGACTTCTGACCACCTGCATGTCAGGAGATAATGCCTGGTGTACCCATTCCTTAACTATGGTTTTTCCATTACTGCCGGTAATTCCAATTACGTTGGACTTATGTGTTTCCCTGTGATGTGCAGCTAAAACATGCAAGGCTTTGAGCGGATCTCCGACAAGTATAAAACCGGTTCCCGGAATGATTAGATCTTTCTTTGATGGAAGCTCCTGCACTAAAAATGCCTTTACCCCCCGGTCTGATAATTCGGGAATATACTTATGTCCGTCGTGTCTCTCCCCCCGGATTGCAAGAAAAAGTATTCCCTCCGGCTGGATTATTGTCCGGCTGTCAATACTTATCCTGCTTATTATCTCAGATGAAGATCCTCTAAGGTCTCCTCCGGTAATTTCAGCTATTTCCTGAAGGCTGTATTTCATTAAAGATCTGCTTAAACATTTGTTGTCCGGGAGTCAAAGTAGCATTTCCTGCACAGGGGTTCATAGAGGTCTTTTTCACCCAGGAGGACCAGCTTTTCATCATCCATCTTTCGGTGGGTATGATGTGCAATATTACCGCATTTCACGCATATGGCATGAACCTTGGTGACAAATTCAGCGGTGGCAATTAAACCCGGGATAGGACCGAAAGGCCTGCCGAGATAGTCCATATCCAGACCAGCCACAATTACCCTGGTCCCTCCATTGGCCAACTGATTACAAACTTCTATTATTCCCATATCAAAAAACTGGGCCTCATCAACACCTACAACCTCTACGTCGCTGGACAGCAAAAGAATATTTCCAGCCGTAGTCACCGGGGTAGACATGATGGCATTCTCATCGTGAGATATTACCTCCTCTTCAGAATACCTTGTATCGATCTGGGGTTTGAAAATCTCAACCTGTTGCATGGCAATCTTGGCCCGCTTAAGTCGCCGTATCAACTCTTCTGTTTTGCCAGAAAACATTGACCCGGTGATAACCTCGATCCATCCCCTTTTCTCTGTCTTATTTGCAGGGCTCTCAATAAACATGAGATAAGAAAAATCGCATTTTTATCGTTACTTTAGCAGCAAATTTAATCTTTTTAAAGAGTAAAATACGCAAAAGTGAACAGTAAGCTGTTCTAAACTTGTATTTATGGAACAGAAGATCAAAACGATTATCAGGCAGGTCGGGGATATTGGTGAAAAACTCAGCAATATACTCTCAGAAGAAGCTCTCCCATCCATTGAAAAAGATATAATCCTCAGGGATATCAGGCTACTTTATGAGGCTGTAAAAAATCTTGAGATTGCTCCTGTTGTCATACCGGATGTAAAGCCATCACAGCCGGAGTCGGTACCCGGGGAAATGGAAACTGTTTCTGAATCCCCTGTCCCGGAACCAGAAATTACAGTCCCTGAAGAAGAAATCCTGGCAAAAGAACAAAGCACGGTTGAAGAGAAACCCACTGTAACCGCAGAACCTGAAAAAACTGAACCTGCAGTAAAACCTGCCGAACCTGCCACCCTGGGTGATAAATTCAAGAGTGATAAAAAATTTATTAACGAGAGCCTTGCCGGGAACAAACAGGATGTCGGAAGTAAAATACAATCAACTCCTATTAATAATATTGGCTCCGCACTTGGTATAAATGACAGGTTCAAACTTATCAATGACCTCTTTAAGGGAGATAAGGATAGCTTTCAGAATACCATCGGTGTACTTGACGGAGCTTCTAATTTCAATGAAGCATTCAACTATATCACAACTTCTTTTGACTGGGATATGGAAGAAGATTCCGTGCAGCTTCTGCTTGAACTGGTACGGCGAAAATTTATAGTAAATCAGAATGAGTAAACTTTTCGTCGTCCCAACTCCTGTCGGGAACCTGGAAGACATTACCTACAGGGCCATCAGGATATTGGAGGAGGCGGATCTGGTGCTGGCTGAAGATACTCGAAAGACAAGAATTCTTCTGAAGCATTATAATTTGTCAAAAAAAACTCTTTCACATCATACATTCAACGAGCATAAATTCCTGGTCTCTCTGATTTCAAGAATCAGACAGGGGGAAGCGGTAGCACTAGTTTCCGATGCAGGAACCCCTGGAATATCAGATCCAGGTTACCTTTTGATAAGAGAATGTATCCGCAACGATATTGAGGTCGAAGTTCTTCCCGGGCCAACAGCCTTCGTTCCGGCACTTGTTGCCTCAGGTCTGCCCTGTGACAGGTTCTGCTTTGAGGGATTCCTGCCCCAGAAAAAAGGGCGTCAGAAGAAACTGGAGGAACTCCGGGAAGAAACCCGTACTATGATCTTCTACGAATCTCCATACAGGGTGAAGAAAAGCCTGGAACAGTTCTCAGTGATTTTCGGGAGTGACCGTCTCGCCTGTCTTGCCCGTGAACTTACCAAAATCCATGAGGAGTTTATAAGAGGAACCCTGGAAGAAATCCGGAAATCAATCAGCGACAGGGAAATTAAGGGTGAATGTATACTCATAGTTGGAGGCAGGTCCTGATCTGTTCGCTTCCGTACACCCCCCTGCCTCAAAACCGTTCACTTTTTATCATTTCGTTAAAACTAATTTTTGGGTAATATCTTTATCTCCAGTAATTTACAATATTTGGCATAATAGATGATTTCATTATGTCAGAGTAACTTAAAAGGAGGATAAAAGATGAAAATAATTGCTAAACTCCTGACCATTTCTATCATTCTGTGTATTAGTAGTTTGACGCTTGTGGGACAAAAATCTTATCTTTTTAAGGATGTCCTGCCTCTAATGGCTTTTGTCTCAGACACTAAATTTGATGTGGAGCTGACTGAGGAATATACCTCAGGCAGTACCCTTATTTACGCAGAGGAAAAAATCCGGTTGGAGCACTGGATGATGAATGCTGAACAGTGGAGGATCGCTGAGAATGAAACTGAACTATCTTTAGAAGATTGGATGGTAAAACCATTCAGGGTGTCAGATGTCAACCTCAACGAGCTGGTGAAAGAGGAAAGTGAATCACCACTGAAACTGGAGAAATGGATGTACTGCTGTACAGACTGGAAAATTGTGCTCTTGTAGGCAAAAAAGCTATCTTTAGTGGTTCCATAGAGAACCATATTGACAAAATATTCCCAAATATTTTTCGACCTTGATCGAACCCTCTGGGATTTCGACAGGAACTCAACTGAAACCCTCACAGAATTATTCTTCCGGCATAATCTCGACACCTCCATTAAAAATCACGAGGAGTTCATAAGCATATTCCATGAGGTCAATCTGGAGCTCTGGGATCTTTACCGCAGGGGTGAGATGACCAAAGATGTACTCCGTGTCAAACGATTCCAGATTAGTTTTGAGCAATTTGGTATCAATGATGATTCCCTGGCAGCTGATTTTGGAGATGAATACCTTGAAATTAGTCCAAAAAAAACAATACTGATACCCCATACAAAAGAAATCCTGGACTATCTGGCACCTCATTATACACTGCACATCATTACCAATGGATTCCTGGCAACCCAGCAGATTAAAATGAAAAATTGTAGTCTGGATAAATACTTCAAAAGCCTCACCACCTCCGAAGTGGTGGGCCATAATAAACCCCGTCCTGAAATATTCCATAAGGCCCTGAGTTTCGTTCAGGCTACCAAGGATGAGAGCATCATGATTGGAGATGACCTGGAAGTGGATATACTTGGCGCAAAGAAGTACGGTATTGACCAGGTTTTCCTGAACAGGGACCAATTGGTACACACTGAGAATATAACCCACGAGATAAAATCTCTAATCGAACTGAAGGAAATTTTATAATATGCAGCTGAGGGGAAACCCACCGGGAGATTACGGTCTGAGCACAGCTAAATGAAAATATCGCCGGGAGATGCCTTGAAAGTTAATAGGGAACGTCCTCGTCCTCCTGATTCATTCTGGAACCTACGGTAAAAGCACCGCCATCATCCTTTTCATCGCTGATTGGTAGCAGGGCATCAAGCTCCATAAACTTGGCTGATTCTTCCTTGAACTTCAGCTGTACATCTCCGATGGGACCGTTCCTGTGCTTGGCAACGATTATTTCTGCAAGACCAACAAGGGAATTCCCCTGTTCATCTTCATAAATATCGTATTTCTCAGGCCTGTGAATAAACAGTACAAGGTCGGCGTCCTGTTCGATAGCGCCGGACTCCCGCAGGTCAGATAGCTGGGGACGCTTGTTCCCTGATCTGAGTTCAACCGAGCGGTTTAACTGTGAAAGAGCAACGACCGGAATGTTAAGCTCCTTGGCAATTGATTTCAGCGAACGGGAAATGCTGCTCACTTCCTGCTCCCGGCTCCCCCTGTTGTCGCCAGAACCTGACATAAGCTGCAGATAATCCACAAACACCGCTTCGATATTGTGCTGTACTTTTAACCGCCTGCATTTGGCCCGTAATTCAAAAATGGTAATCGCCGGTGTATCATCGATAAAAATTGGGGCTTCAACCAGGCCTTTTATCTTATAATCCAGCTGCTTCCACTCATACTCTTCCAATCGTCCATTCCGGATCCTGTCAGAGGGAAGTTCCGTTTCCGATACGATAAGTCGGTTTACCAGCTGGATTGAGGACATTTCCAAAGAGAAAAATGCAATTGGCCGTTTATGCTCAACAGCGATATTCCTGGCCATGGTTAGTGCAAATGCAGTCTTTCCCATAGATGGACGAGCCGCAATAATTATCAGGTCTGAACGCTGCCAACCGGATGTCAGCCTGTCAAGCTTGGTAAATCCGGACGGAACTCCACTCAGGTGATCTTCCCTCTTTGCTGCCTCCTCGATCTGGTTGATAGCTTCCTTAACCAGCACATTGATCTTGGCTGTTTCCTTTTTAATATTCCCTTCGGCTATTTCAAAAAGATCGGCTTCGGCCTGGTCGAGGAGATCATCTACATCCATGGTCTCATCGAAGGCTTTCCTCTGTATATCTGAAGAAACCCTGATCAATTCACGCTGAATGTATTTCTGCTGGATAATCCTTGCATGGAATTCAAGGTGGGCTGCAGATGCTACCTTGCTTGTAAGCTGTGCAATATAAAGTGGACCACCTACCTCTTCAAGGGCATTCTGTTTTTTCAGTTCTTCGGTAACTGTCAGAATATCGATGGCCTTCTCACTCATAGAAAGATCGAGAATGGCCTTGTATATTTTCTGGTGTGTATCTTTATAAAAACTGGCCGGCTTCAGAACATCCAGAACCGAGAGAACTGCATCCTTCTCCAGCATGATGGCCCCAAGGACGGCTTCTTCAAGGTCTACCGCCTGTGGAGGCAGCTTTCCATATTCAACGTTCAGGTTTCCGAATTTTGCCGGGGATTGTGGATTGTTCTTAAGGGCCATATTTTATAAGGAATTAGGAATTCAAAGTTAGGAAATGGGCTTGCATACCAATACTTCCAATGCCCTCAGTTTTCCACATCATCCTTCATTTATCAACTCGACCTGTTAACAATTTATGTTTACCTTTACACATCACATTTTCAGGAGATATCAAGCTTCCAAAAATGGCCAAATTGTTAATAACCTGCAATGATCATTTTCCCGAACGCAAAGATCAATATCGGATTAAGGATCCTTCGCAAACGTGGTGACGGATACCATGACATTGAATCCGTTTTCTATCCTGTGGGACTCACCGATATGCTTGAGATCCTTCCCTCTCATTCAAATCTTAATGACAAAAGAGCTAAGATCTCGGTCAGTGGAATAGCGGCTCCTGCAACTTCAGAAAACCTTTGTTTAAAGGCAACCCGGCTTTTGCGCGACAGGCTGGACACACCTGAGGTAGACATATACCTGCACAAAAACATACCAGTGGAATCGGGACTTGGTGGTGGCTCGTCGGATGCTGTTTTCACACTGTTGGCCCTGAATGAGATGTTTAGCTACGGACTAAAAAAGGAAGTATTGCATCAGTATGCATCAGAGATCGGTTCTGATTGTCCGTTTTTCATATATAACAGGCCCTGCCTTGTAGGCGGAAAAGGTGATATCATGGAACCCCTCGATCTCAGCCTTAAGGGATATTACCTCCTGATTGTATTTCCTGAGGCCTCGGTCCCAACCCCCGAGGCATATAAAATGATCAGTCCTTCTGAAGATGGCCTCCCTCTCAGGGAGATCCTCCAACTCAAACCTGAACAATGGAAAGAATTGGTAGTAAACCGGTTTGAGGAGGTTGTGTTTGCAAGGTATCCGGAGATAGGACAGATAAAGGAACTGTTGTACAGATCCGGGGCAGTATATGCTTCAATGTCCGGAAGCGGTTCTGCAGTATACGGGATATTCAGTGGAAGTCCCCCTCTATCAGAAGAACTTAAAAACTACAATATCCATACGGAAGCTCTAAAGTAAACTCCCGAAATTGACGTCCTCCCTTCCGTAAACAGAAAGGGATTCCATTGGATTCTAGGAAGCCCTGGACAGTACTCCCTCGCGGTTTCCTGCAGATTTCTGCTGCCGACCGCTCCTGCGGTTCGCTTGACAGACTAGCCCCGTCCGTCCGACGGTTAAAATATTTCTCGCTGCATTTACATCAGCATTCTCCTCAT
>DRHS01000149.1 GCA_011053095.1 Bacteroides sp. | reverse complement strand
CCCTTCTGGTTGTGTCCGGCAAGTGCTGCGGCCAGATATACTGCTCCCGGTCTTTCAGTGCCGTTAAATCCCCAGATGGCCTTCGGCATATGAGTATCCATGTCAATCGTCTCAGAACCGTAACACCAGCATGGGGTAACGGTCAATGAAACTCCAACTCCTGCTTTTCTGAAGTGATCTGCCGTTGCAGCCGCTTCTGCTACGCCCCCTATGCAGGTCGTGGCAATTACACATTCAACCTTGCTCCCATCAGCATGGCGAAGGTTTTTTTCGAGAAATTTTGCTGCTCTTTGGGCCATTCCCATGGTCTGGTCCTCAAGGGATTCCCGTACGCCATCACGCCTCCCGTCAATTGTCGGACGAATACCAATTCTGGTGCGTGAATTGAATCTCTGATTTGAATTCATATTATTTTGTTATTTTGTTTTCGAAAGTATAAATCTAATATTTTTGTGTATTATACAAACATGCAAATATGAAACATCTTTTATTTCTGATAATTTTTTTTATCCTGATCCCGACTGCCTGTAAGCAAGAGTCTGAATCCAAACCTCCCAACATCGTAATTATTTTTCTTGATGATTCAGGCTGGTCGGATTTCCAGCCTTTTGGTGAAGACAAACTGAAAACTCCACATCTGGCCCAGCTTGCCGGGGAAGGATGCTCCTATATGAATTTTTATGTACCCCAGGCAATCTGTTCTGCTTCAAGGGCTGCTATGATGACGGGCTGTTTCCCGGGAAGGACAAAGGTATTCAGTGCGCATCCACCTAAGGCCAGGGGACTGGAAAGGAATTTTGCCACCATGGGTGAGGTTTTCAAAGCAGCAGGTTATTCAACGGCAATGTTTGGAAAGTGGCATTGCGGAGACCAACCCGGGACCCGCCCACATGACAGGGGATTTGATGAATCCTGCGGTCTTATGTATTCCAATGACATGTGGAAACACCACCCGGGAAATCCTGAATACTGGGGACAATACCCCCTGGCTTTCTGGGAGAACGGCGAAGTAATTATCGATGAGGTTACAAAGGAAGATCAGAAGAGCCTTACAAAATGGTATACCCAGCATGCCGTAGATTTCATCAGCAGACACCGTGATTCATCTTTCCTGCTCTATGTTCCCCATTCCATGCCTCATGTACCGTTATTTTGCAGCGAGGAATTTGAGGGAAAATCCGGTAAAGGATTGTATGGGGATGTAATTATGGAACTGGACTGGTCCATTGGAGAAATTAACCGGACACTTAAGGAGAATGGATTGGAGGACAACACCATCGTAATATTTACCTCTGATAATGGTCCCTGGACCTCCTACGGCAACCATTCAGGCAGTACTCCGTACCGGGAAGCAAAAGGAACATCGTTTGATGGCGGCATACGATCTGCCTGTGTAATAAAATACCCGGGACATATCCAACCAAGCACTTCAAGTAAGGAAACATTCTTTTCAATAGATCTTCTGCCTACTCTCTGTCACATAACCGGAACACCATTGCCGGAGAATGATATTGACGGAATGAATGTCTGGGATCTGGCCAGGGGACTTCCCGGTGCTGAAAATCCTCAAGACTATTACGCTTTCTCTAACGGAAGAAACTTCGAAGGAGTAATGAGTGGCGATGGACGTTGGAAACTTCATCTGCCCCATAGTTATCGCATCCTCGAATATCCGGGCAATGACGGTTTGCCGGGAAAATACAATACGGCTGAAACCGATACAGCATTGTTTGATATGCTTAATGACCCCTATGAAAGGGATAATGTGCTTGATGTTTATCCTGAAATTGCTGATAATCTGCTGAAATACGCCCAAAGCCATTCAGAGCATTTCTATCAGGACCCGGTAGAAAACTAAAGTCTGTTAAACAGCAAATTGAAGATCGCTAAGACTTTTGTAGATACCTGACTGAAGTTTCATTAGTTCGGTATGAGTACCTTCTTCCACCAGGCGGCCCTGGTCCAGTACAAGTATACGGTCGGCTTTTCTGACCGTTGCCAGGCGATGCGCAATCACAATAGATGTCCTTCCTTTCATCAGCTTCTCCAGAGCATCCTGGACCAGGGCTTCAGATTCTGAGTCGAGTGATGAGGTTGCTTCATCAAGCATTAGGATCTTAGGATCTTTAAGAACTGCCCTCGCTATTGCTACACGCTGTCTTTGTCCCCCGCTCAACTGTGTCCCCCTCTCCCCTACAATGGTCTCCATTTTCTCAGGAAAGCGGTCAATGAATTCGAGGGCATTTGCTTTCCTGGCTGCTTCACGTATTTCTTCTTCAGAAGCTCCGGGACGACCGTATGAAATGTTTTCACGAATGCTTCCACCAAAAAGAAAAATGTCCTGGGGTACAAGTGCTATCTGTCGCCTGAGTATCGACACCGGAATATCTGTCCCTTTTTTTCCATCGAACCATATTTCTCCCTCTACCGGGTCATGCAGTCTCAGCAAGAGGGAGGTCAGGGTTGATTTGCCAGCCCCGCTGGGACCGACAAGAGCGATAAGCTGGTTTTCAGCAATGTGAAAATTCAAATTCCGAATCACTTCCATATCGCTCCTGGATGGGTACGCAAAAGAGACCTTACGAAAACTGATCTCCCCTGAAAGCTCGTCCTTTTTTTCTATTTTTTGTATATCTTCAACGGGCTCTTCATCTATTTCGAATATCTCGAAAAGATCCTCCGTAGCTCCAATAAATCTCTGAATCCTGGTAATCACACTGGCCACACCCCCTATATTCCCACCAATAAAACCGGAATACAGTACAAAGGAAAATAACTCTCCTGAATCCATTTCCCCGGCTGCAAGCATCATCGATCCTCTCCATATAACAGCTACAAGAGATCCAAAAAGTCCGAGGATCATAAAAGAAAAGAATGCCGCCCTGTATTTTCCCCCTTTAATACCCAGCTTTGCGATCTCAAGTGTTTTTTCCCTGTACCTGGCGGTCTCAAGGAACTCATTTGTAAAGGCCTTAACACTGCGTATCCCCTGCAGGGTTTCCTCCACAACTGTATTCGATTTTGCCACCTCTTTCTGCATATCCTTTGAATATTTACGGATAAACCTTCCGAAAAAAAACACCATAAGCACTACGGCAGGAAGTATGGCAAGCATGAACAGGGTGAGAT
>DRHS01000148.1 GCA_011053095.1 Bacteroides sp. | reverse complement strand
GATATTTGCCCAATCAAGATCAAAAAGCATGGCAGAAGAGCTAAGAGTTTATTTAAATACGGATTAACACATCTATCAAATGTCCTGTTTTCCAACGATATAGATAAATTTATTCACTGTTGTAAATTTTTGTCATGTACTTAGATATACGTGTTAAAAATTTAATAAAGAATCCGCTTTTGCATTCCCGAATAGAATTATTGGGTAATTTCGCTCAATAAAAATTAATCAAATGAAAAAAATAGCTTACCTCAGTGCCATTGTTTCTGTATTATTTCTTTTCACAGCATTTGCACCCATTGAAAAGGGAGGCAAAGTACCTGATTTTTCTGCACTGGACGAAAACGGTGAAAACTGGAAGCTTTCCGATCAGAGAGCGGACTACCTTGTTGTATATTTTTACCCGGCCGCCTTCACGGGGGGATGCACAAAACAGGCCTGCTCCTACCGCGATTATGAAACTCAATACAGCAAACTGAATGCAGAGGTTATTGGTGTGAGTGGTGATGAAGTTGAGAACCTTGGAGCCTTTAAAGCCCACCACAACCTTAATTTCACATTACTTTCAGATACAGACGGTAAGATCGCCGAGGTTTTCGGAGTACCAACCAGGGAAGGAAATACCATTGAAAAGGAGGTTGAAGGTATAACACTTCAGCTGACCCGCGGAGTAACGACTTCTCGGTGGACATATGTAATTGACGGAAACGGCAAGCTTATTTACAAAGACAGTGATGTCACGGCTACGACTGATCCCGAGACCGTGCTCAAATTCATCACCACACACAACGAGCGCAAGTCCTGCGTTTCCAAATAGTAACTTTTTCAGCAAATATTTTTTTCTCCAGCCATTTTTTGCAATTTTGGAGAGGAATTAGAGAACTAATTCTATAAGAATAATTGCATCAATGCTTCGTAACTACATCACTGTTGCCATCCGGAACCTGCTTCGGCAAAAGGGATTTGCGATAATAAATATTCTGGGACTCACCATTGGGCTGACCGTTTCTGCTCTGATCATCCTTTACATCGTCCATGAAATGGGCTATGACAGGTTCCATGAGAATTCCACCCGGATTTACAGGGTCGCCATCGACGGTGAGATCTCCGGTCAACCCCTCAATGTTGCGGTGTCTTCACCTCCCTTCGGTCCCAATCTGACCAATGACTATCCTGAAATAGCGAATTTTACCCGAATTGATCACGCAGGATCTACCGCACTGTTTGCCATTGGGGATGAGAAATTCTATGAGCATGATGTGTTGTATGTTGATTCATCCTTTTTTGAACTGTTTACGGTTCCCTTTATAATTGGCGATCCGGAATCTGCTCTGAAAACCTCCCGCTCAATTGTTCTTACAGAATCCACAGCAAGGAAATACTTCGGAGAGGAAAATGCAATGGGAAAAACTATGAGGTATAATGACCAGTATGACCTCACTGTGACCGGAATATGCAAGGACTACCCGAAGAATTCACATTTAGAATTTAATGCACTCATCTCATTCGCAACCCGTGTCGAATCCTCCTTTGAAGGCTGGCTGGAAGCCTGGGGCAATCTTTCTATCTGGACCTACATAATGCTTGAAAAGAATGCGAGGCTGGATTCCCTCGAAGCAAAACTACCGGAATTCCTGCCCAGGTATTTCGCAGAAGAAATTGAAACCTCCAATATCAGGCTTGACCCTTACCTCCAGCCCATTACCAGTATCCATCTCCATTCAAACCTGATGGCTGAGATCGGCCCTAATTCAGATATCAATTACATCTACCTGATGATGTCCATTACCCTGTTTATCCTTATCCTGGCCAGCATCAATTTCATGAACCTTTCCACCGCTAAGTCCTCAAACAGGGCAAGGGAAGTTGGGGTCCGTAAGGTTTTGGGCGCGAATAAGCAGAGTCTGGTTATACAATTCATTGGAGAATCAGTCATTATAAGCCTGATTTCACTTTTCATTACCCTGTTCCTGATAGAACTTATTCTCCCAACATTTAATAATATCACAGGTAAGGACCTTGATATGCAGTACATATTGGACTGGCAGCTTACTCTGGGATTCATTCTTCTGGCTCTGATTGTTGGAGTGTTTGCCGGTTCCTATCCTGCTTTTTATCTTTCCGCATTCAATCCAGTACGTGTTCTGAAAGGAAGGATCCGTGCCGGTTCTTCAAATAGCCTGCTTCGGAATACTCTGGTTTTTATCCAGTTTACTATTTCAATTGCACTGATCATAGGCACTGTAATCATCTATAGGCAGCTCGAATTTATTAAAAATAAGAACCTCGGATTTGATAAGGAGAATGTTGTTGTATTTACCTTGAGAAATCCGGAAACACGTAGAAAAGCGGCTGTAATCAAGGATGAATTTCTCAAGCAACCGGATATTACCGGGGTGAGTCTCACAACAGGCTGGCCCGGTGGCACCCTTGGTGGCACCGGCTATTTCCCGGAGGGATATGGGGATGAGGATCCCTGGTTGCTCTACGGGTTTTCAATAGATCAGGATTTCATTGATAAGACCGCCCGGATGACTATTGTAGAGGGAAGAAATTTTTCTGCTGAATTCGCCTCCGACAGCACAGCTGTTCTGATAAATGAAACGCTGATGAGGCAACTGGACTGGACAGAGGACCCGATCGGACGCATAATTTCCTCGGACAATACGGACTCAACAAATTATCGTGTTATCGGTGTACTTGGTGATTTTCATAATCAGTCTCTTCATTCAAAGATTAATCCCGTAATGCTACGGTTCCTTGACGGGAATCCCAGGTTTATACTTGTCAGGATAAGGGAAACAGACCCAAAAAAGGTTCTTGCTCAGCTTGAGCTTAGCTGGAAGGAGATCAATCCAGAGATCCCCTTTGACTATACTTTTATAGATGAACAGATTGATGAATTCTATGAGTTCGAGGAAAAGATCGGAAAAATATTCATCTACTTTACCCTCTTTGCAATGTTGATTGCTGCCCTTGGGCTGTACGGTCTTGCCACCTATATATCAGAACAACGGACCAAAGAAATAGGAATTCGCAAAGCTATGGGATCATCTGTCAGCAAGATCAGCTATATACTTTCAAAGGATTTTGCAAAACCTGTACTGCTGGCAAATTTATTTGCCTGGCCCCTTGCATGGTTCACTATGAAACAATGGTTGCAGAATTTTGAATACCAGACAGATATGTCACTTAACATAGTCTGGATATTTCTCCTTGCGGGCTTTCTGGCCCTGGTCCTCGCCTTGATTACAGTAAATATACAGACCATTCGTGCAGCATCCTCCAACCCGGTTGATGCGCTTCGTTATGAATGAAAAATTAATCTGTACTTCTTGATTCTGCTATAATCTTGCGGATTTCTTTAGCATTTTCTGTAATGACATCCCATTCCCCGGCGTCTATCAATTGTCGACTTGCGATCCAGGATCCGCCAATGGCACAGATCAGTGGAGAAGATATATATTGGCCTGCATTGGATTTGTTCAAACCACCCAGAGGTATAAACTTCAAACCCAGATGAAGATAAGGTGCTGCCATGCCGCTCAGATGTTTTAATCCACCGCTGGTTTCGGCAGGAAAATATTTCAGAATCCGGCAGCCCTGCTCCACCGCGAGCTCTATATCAGAGGGTGTAACAATCCCGGGTGCAAATGAAAGGCCGTTTTCCTGTGCAGCAGTTACAACTCTGGGATTATAACCGGGTGCAACAGCAAAAGCAGCTCCAATTTCAGAGGCAGCTTTAACCTGTTCAACTGTCAAAACGGTTCCTATACCAACTGAAATTTCCGGTACTTCGCTGATAATTGCCCGGGCTGCTTCGAGTGCCACGGGGGTACGAAGTGTCAGTTCAATGGTATCCACTCCACCCCTGAGTAATGCCTTTGCCAATGGGACTGCCTGATGAAGTACATCAACTACCAGCACAGCAATTACTCCGGCGGAGCTGATTTTATTGATAATCTCCTGTGACATTGCTTTTTGTTCTATGGCTGGCATTCTGTTCTGTATTATGGGAGATTTATTGACTCTCCCGGTTATTGTAGTTGTATCGCCTGTATCGGTATTCCTGGGTTGGGCGGGTGTCCAATTCCACCTTACGAATATTCAGGTCGGGGGAAAATTTAATCATCCCGATGTAGGTATTCACATGTCCCCCATAATCACTTATCCTTTTAAATCTGTATGGACCAAGAATAGGATCGCTTTCCATCTCTTCTCCAAAGTAGATAATGTTTCTGCCGTATTTACCTAAAGCGCTGACAAAGCTAAACATGAGGTCATACCCGTATACGCTGAGATTGTAGCCCCGGGGACTGATACGGTAGGGTTCAGTGCGATACGCGGAATAGAACTCATCAATGAACTTATCCATCTCCGGTTTATCGAAGTCCATATAGAAAGAGGTAAAATAGCATATATTCAGGTTGTGGAAATAGATCAGATCGATGTTACGAAACCTGTTCCACTGGGGCATTCCCGATACGTGTATATCATATTTTTTCAGCTGGTAGAAGAGGGGACTGACAACATTGCTCACATATGCTTCATTATCAGAGGGAACTATGACGAGGTTTTCCTGTTCTTTGTTCAGGACCTGGGCCATATCAACAAAGACGCTGTCATTCATGATTACTTCCTTGAATACCAGATCTTCCAGGTCAGCCTTTTCAGATATCCTGCGAAACAGTTCATTTTTAAGGAAGCGTATTCTTTCATATTCCCCAGGATCACCTCTGTGAACCAGGATCATGGTTTTGCTGTAATAGTCAGACAGGTAATCGGCCCATGCCCGGAACTCCACTTCGTATGTAGGAGTAAGCTGGAAGACCCATGGATTAAAATTGACAATGTCTTTCCTGGAAGAAAACGGGGAAATCAAAGGTATCTCATGTCTCCTGGCAAATTCGGCCACGATCTCAAAATTCCAGTAGTTAACCGGTCCGATGATCAGGTCCATCTCTCGCAATTCCGGTTTGTTCAGTATTTCATATGTCCTTGTTCTGTCCCGTTCCGTATCATAGGTAGTGAGAGTCACAGAAAGCCCTAGCTTTCGAAGGGAATCTAATGCAAGCAATGCACCCTCGTAGAACTCGAGGTAGACTACAATCCTCGGATTAATAATGTATTCTTCTTCCTCCTCAACCTCCTCCTCATCAAACATTTGCAGTGTATCTGAAACCTCATCCCAGTGCAGGTGCAAAGGAAGTAGCATGGCTACCTTAATCGATCCCTCAATTGGTTCGGGCCGATACCTTCTCCTTCGCAGAGTTGACCAAAAAGGTATCCCAACACTGTCTCTGCCTGGCGTTGCTTTCCATACGGTTGAATCAATTACCTGCCTGTTACCCGCTTCAAAATCCTCCAGTACCCCTTCCAGACTGTCTGAAGCTCCTTCCAACTGGACTATTTCATAGCCTTCTGCAGCAATAGCCTGATCGCTGCGTCTTGGAATCTTAATGTATTCATCTGATTTAAGTTCTCCCCATCTCAGCTCCGGATTGATGAGTCCATTGATATAAAGGATACGGAGGAATTCATTTATCATGTCCTGAAGGAAGGAGAGACCTTGTATTTCCTTTCAAAAAAATACAGGATCGATGTGGTAGAAATTGAAAAGGCAAATCCTGAGGTCACAGTCTCCGATTTGCAGATCAACCAGGTTTTAATGATTCCCAGACGAAAAAGCCCGGTCAGTGAGAGTGATTTTCCGTCTGAAAGTTTTGTTTACCACTATGTTAATCCCGGGGAAACCCTATATAGCCTGTCTCTTATACACAT
>DRHS01000147.1 GCA_011053095.1 Bacteroides sp. | reverse complement strand
CATATTTATTAACTAGTTGTATAAATATATAATGTGTCCAATTAATATTTAGAGCGAGTGTCCAATTTTAGGCGCAGAGTGTCTCTATAGCAGGCGTGGCAATGGATTTATACGATTTTGTAATTTAACTTCCGAGAGGTCTGAAGTACATATTTACGTCATACATCCTCCGGATGCAACGCTTTGTGGAAAAACTTCGTCTAAGATATGAACAGATTGTCTTATATTAGTAATCCGGAATATCCA
Organism: Bacteroides sp.; assembly: GCA_011053095.1. Lineage (GTDB taxonomy): Bacteria > Bacteroidota > Bacteroidia > Bacteroidales > SM23-62 > SM23-62. Next base: position 14,482 of record DRHS01000147.1, on the reverse strand, counting down.
TAAATTAAAAGCATAAGAACCATGAAAAAAACAATCAGAGCATTTATATTAAGTACAGGCTTGTCTGTATTAATCCTTGGTACCGGTTTCGGACAGCTCGCAGATATCAGCAAAATGCTAAGCGGCGGGGTAAATGATGCGGAGTTAATGTTGACCGAATACCTGCGGCCACTGGCGAATTCCCTTGGTGCGAATCTGAACGGTGGCTGGTACAATTCAGCTAAGGTCCACGGAACGCTCGGATTCGATGTCACCTTTACCGTAAGTGCTGCTATTGCACCCGATGATGCAAAACTCTATGACCTGGGAACCCTGGCACTTGATGCCCTGTACAGCGACCCGATTGCTCCTACCTTCTCGGGGGAGAAAGGATTCGGGCCAACCATGAGTTATGAGGAAGATATTCTTGGTACAGCCTATGAGGTTCTGAGATACGATCATCCAGCAGGAGTTAACCTGAAGTGGATGCCCTCACCTATGATAAATGCAGGCGTAGGCCTTCCCAAAGGGTTTGAGATCATAGGAAGGTGGATGCCTACCGTTAAATATAAGGATGTTGCAAGTGCCGGGCTCTGGGGGATCGGTGTTAAACATGATATCGGGCAATGGATACCTTTTGTCAAGAGGGTGCCTGTATTGGATTTTACAATTCACTATGGATATACTAATCTTAATCTTAACACCGGACTAACAACCCTGACTCCGGAATTACTGGGAGCTGTTGACAATACAACCAACGCAGACTGGGAAGGACAGAATTTTGACCTGGTGACCCAGGGGCATACGGCGAATTTCCTTGTGGGTGCAACTCTTCCGGTTGTGGCCTTTTACGGTGGAATAGGGATATCCATGACTCAATCTAATCTTAAAATGAATGGCTATTATCCAATTCCAACACTTAATGTAGATGATCCCCTTAACCCATATAGCGAGGTGACGGATGCATCAGCAGAGCAGGATCCCATCGATATTGAGATCAAGAACAGTGATGGCAGTACAAGCGCGCCACGTTACAATGTAGGTATGCGTTTCAAATTTACTGTCATTACATTGCATTTCGATTATACTTATGCAAATTATTCTGTAGTCACCGTGGGATTTGGAGTTTCACTGCGATAAAAATACTTCAGTTAAGATTTTTTTTAACTCGTCCCGAACGGAATTAAAATTGACAATGGATTCTAAAATCCGTTAAGCTCCATTTTAACAGTCGGTATAAGCAGCAGGAATCCCAGGATAATCAACACGATCATAATCGGTGCGATCCATTTCACCCATTTTTCATAAGGGATCCTGGCCACTCCAAGCACACCAATGAGTACAGGTGATGTTGGTGTTATCATATTGGTAAAACCATCGCCAAGTTGAAAAGCCATCACGGTTGCTTGCCTGGATATATTGATCAGGTCAGAGAATGGGGCCATTATTGGCATGGTAAGTGCGGCTTTAGCTGACCCTGAGGGAATTATAATATTGATCACTGTCTGGATAACGTACATGATCCCTATGGATGCGACTTCACCCACACCTTTCATACTACCAGCCAGCCCATGTAGTATGGATCCTACAATCCTCCCGTCTTCAAGGATAACAATGATTCCTCCTGCCAGTCCGACTACAATTGCAGCAGACAGAATATCCTTCACGCCTTCCAGGAAAAGTTTTGTGATCTTATTGGGGGAATAATTCATTGCAATGCCTGAGAAGATTCCCATGGCAAAAAACAGGGTGGCAATTTTCATTATGTACCACTGATATCCCATAACACCTACAATGAGGAAAAGTATTGTGAAACCAAAAAGTGTCAATTGGAAGAAGTGAACGGATTTCCGGAGGCTGAGAATGCCTGAAACAGCGAATAATAATGTAATCACAGGGATCATGGGTGAAGTAAGGGAGGAACCTGAACCGGTTTCCGGATCCCCGATGGTAAGGGTGGTTTGTGAATTGAATACAGAAAAGAGTATGAGTCCCCCAAGAACAACCCCATAGACAATCCATGCAGATAAAGGTGTCTTATATTCCAGGGTTCCCATATCAGCCTTTCCTTTTTCACGCCAGTATTCATCTTCCTTATAGACAGGTGATCGGCTAGGGTCCTTTTTAATGCGGTTTGCGTATACCAGGACGGCAGTAATCCCTATAATATTAATTACAACCCAGCAGAACACCCTGTATTCCAGTCCACTGAAAAGCGGCAGCTCAGCAATTCCCTGGGCAATGCCTATCGTAAAGGGATTCAGCACTGCTCCGGCAAATCCGAGTCCCGCAGCAACAAAACACATACTTACACCTATGATCGAATCATATCCCATGGTAATAGCCAGAGGTACCATAATAATAATAAATGCAATTGTTTCCTCACTCATTCCGAATACAGCTCCGAATACTGAGAAAAGGATCATTACCAGGGTTATGATAATATTATTTACCCCCAGAAAACGGATCAAACGATATCTCTCAAGCTTTGATGTATACCTGATAAATGACAATATCCCCACATCAATTGCCTTACTGGAATTCAGGATCCAGAAGGCTCCTCCGATCATAAGGATGAACACGATGATCCCTGATTGTTTAACAAATCCCTTAAAAATTGCAGCGAAAACCTGCCAGGACTGTGGATTACTCTCCACCTCCCTGTATACCAGCTCAGTCTTATCACCCCCCTCTATGGTAACAGTTTCCTTTATATATTCTCCTCCTGGCAGAATCCAGGTCAATATGGCTGCGAGAAGAATAATATAAAAGACGATTACATAGGTGTGTGGGAAGCTGCGTTTCATGTCCTGAAAATACTAAAAAGAATAGTATTTTTACCGTATACTGCAATGACCCATGGCAATAGATCAAAAGAACATACGCAACGATAAGAGGATTCTTCTGAAATACAGAGAACTTCTCAATCTTGGGGAGAGAGATCTGGATACAAAGGAATTCAAGATGATGAAGGAAGCCATGAGTCTTTGCCTGGATGCCTGTGTTGAAATGCCTGAAAAGTATGGAGACCAGGCGATTTTTCATTCCATGGGTGTGGCGGCGGTAGTAACGGGGGAGATAGGATTGGGGGTTTCTTCCATCATCTCAGCTTTACTTTATGATTTTTACCTGGAAGAAACAATCAGCATGGAGGAGATGAAGAAGATTGTCAACCCCCAAATAATTCAGATCGTTGAGGGTGTGGCAAAGATATCCCGCATTGACACCGATAAATCAGATAACCAGGGAGAAAACCTCCGGAATCTCCTGCTGTCTCTCTCAAGTGATATTCGGGTGATTCTGATAAAACTGGCCGACCGGTTATATGTAATGCGCAATCTTGATAAACTCGACCGGGCTGAACAGTTGCGGATCTCGGCTGAGACTTTTTACATCTATGCCCCGCTGGCTCATCGAATGGGACTCTATAATATTAAGTCTGAAATGGAGGACCTGCATCTGAAATACACCAACCGGGAAGCTTATCAGGAAATTACTGATAAACTCAAGGAAACTAAGGCCTCCCGTGATAAATTCATTGGCGAATTTATTGAACCATTGAAAGAAAAGCTGAGCAAAGAAGGAATTGATTTTGAGATCAGAGGTCGTACAAAATCAGTTCATTCTATCTGGAGCAAGATGAACCGGCAGAATGTGGATTTCGAAGAAATATATGATCTTTTCGCTATTCGCATAGTCTTGAATTCAGTCTCCGAAAAAGAAAAATCGGATTGCTGGAAGGTTTATTCCCTTGTGACGGATTATTATCAGCCAAATCCCAACCGGTTGAGGGACTGGATTTCTGTTCCCAAATCAAATGGATATGAATCCCTTCATACAACCGTTATAGTACCAGAAGGGAGATGGGTGGAAGTACAGATACGGACAATTCGGATGAATGAGGTTGCAGAAAAGGGACTCGCTGCCCATTGGAAATATAAAGATGGTTCAGACCGAACAGATATGGATAGCTGGCTGAACAGGGTACGGGAACTGCTTGAGAGCCCTGAACCCGATGCGGGAGATATTATTGATGATTTCAAGCAGAGTATCTACAATAAGGAAATATTTGTATTCACACCCAAAGGTGACCTGAAGAAATTTTCTGCAGGGGCAATGGTACTGGATTTTGCATTCGATGTTCATACCCAGGTAGGATCGACCTGCGTGGGAGCCAAAGTCAACGGGAAAGCTGTACCTATCAGGCATCAGCTTGCCAATGGTGACAGGGTTGAGGTCATGACTTCAAAGAACCAGAAGCCAAAGCAGGACTGGCTTAAGTATGTGAAAACATCCAAGGCCAAATCAAAAATAAAGCAATCCCTTCAGGAAGAAAGACTCACAGAAGCAGATGGGGGACGTGAGATCCTCAGGAGAAGGTTCCGGAACTGGAAGCTTGAATTTGAAGACATCAATATAAACAGGTTGCTGCGCCATTACAAACTAAAAACAGCTACAGACCTGTATTTTCTGGTTGCCACTGAGAAAATTGATCTGATGGAGATCAAGGATTTATTGCAGGAAAAGGAATCTTCAGAGCCTCATGTCAAGTCTGCCGAGATTGGTGACGAAGCTTTAGAGAAGCTGGTTTCCTCTTCAGTCAGGCAGGATGATTACCTGATTATAGATCAGAGCCTGGACAAGATAGACTATAAACTGGGTAAATGCTGTAATCCCATATTCGGTGATGAGGTCTTTGGTTTTGTAACGGTCAGTGCCGGGATCACCATTCACAGGGTTTCATGTCCCAATGCAGGCCAGTTGATATCCAGGCATGGATACAGGGTGGTTAAAGCTCAGTGGGCAGTTACCGGTGAAGATATTTACCTGCCTGTTACTGTACATGTGACAGGAATTGATGATATTGGAATACTGAGCAAGATTTCCGATACCATATCGAAGGACCTGAGGGTGAATATGCGGTCTATTACAATCGATTCAAATGATGGGATGTTCGAAGGCAGCATAACACTATTCGTTAAGGATACCAGCCACCTTGATTTACTGATCAAGCGCCTGGCGAAGATCAAGGGCGTCCTGAATGTATCACGTATGAAAATTTGATTTTATGAACCTGATCCTCATCGCATTGGCCCCGGTATTTTTAATTGCATTTTACATCTGGATGCGGGATAAGTATGAGCGTGAACCCCTTAAACAGTTGATTCTTGCACTTGTTGGTGGATGCCTGATTACCATCCCTGTCATATTTGTGGAACGCTGGCTGGGTGCACCCCTGGAGTATCTCAGCGGGTACGCTGCCGCCGCATGGAATGCTTTTGTGGTTGCTGCTTTTACAGAGGAGATTTTTAAGTTCCTGGCCTTTATGATCCTTTTCTGGAACAATCCGAATTTTAATGAAAAATTTGACGGGATTGTCTATGCCAGCTTTATAGGACTTGGTTTTGCAGGTGTTGAGAATATCCTGTATGTGACGGATGGGGGAGCGGGAGTGGGATTAATCCGTGCCTTCACAGCCGTACCTGCACATGCCCTGTTCGGGGTGGTTATGGGGTATCAGTTGGGACTTGCAAAGTTCTACCCGCAGGAGAAGTTTCGCAGATTTTTTCTGGCATTGTTTTTACCCATCCTTCTTCACGGAATATATGATTTCATCCTGATGTCCGAACACCCGTACCTGTTGCTGGTATTTGTTCCCTTCGTTGCTTTTCTGTGGATATTCGGCTTTCGCCGGATGCGTGAACTCTCCGACAGGTCTGTTTACCGCTGGCTTAGAAAATAATTAATCTGGTTTCTTATTGACACCTGCAGAAGGAAACCGGTGGAATTGCGATTAATTAGGATCATGTCGCCAGAACGACCCGAAAATCCAGAGAAATAAAGAGAAGGCATTTTGGATATTTTTTGTACTATTTATCTGGAATTGAGGAAGCTGAATACCCTCTTTATGAGAAGGAATAGACTCTTTGACACAGCATGAATCGTCTATTGTCGTTTTAGGCAACATTCGAAAATTGAATTTCTGATAATTGTTTTGTACATTAATTAAAAATACTGATAATGAAAACTCTGATTATTACGGGATTTGTATTGATCTGCTGGGCACTCCTGAGCCAAAACCTTATTGCCCAGTCTGATCCAATCTTTCTAATCCAGTCCGATTCGATTGCACGGATTACCTTGTTGGATGGATCAGTATTCCAGGGACGCATTATAAAGCAAACGATACAGGTGACAAGCCTTGAAACAGAATCCATTGGGACAATCGACATCCCAAGTGAAAAAATTGCAAGCATCGAATTCCTAGATTCAGAGCGTTTTAGGGAAGGCGAATACTGGTTTGAAAATCCAAACTCTACCAGGTATCTTTTTAGTCCAACAGGAATTCCTCTGAAAAAGGGTGAAGGGTATTACCAGAATACTTACGTGATCCTTCAATCGTTCAATTATGGGATCACCAACAATATTTCCATTGGGGGAGGTTTTGATGTTATTACCCCTTTTGTTCGAGAAACACCTGTATTTTTCTTTCTGAGTCCAAAACTAGGATTCAAAGTAGCTGAAAAATTACATATAGGGGGTGGTATCTTGTATGTAAATACCTCGTCTTTTGATCTTGAGAGCCTGTTAATCGGTTATGGGGTTTTCACCTACGGAAATACTGATAATAATATTACTGCTGGACTGGGATGGGGCTTTGTGGACGGCGAATCTAATTCAAAACCTATTATAACCATCAGTGGAATGACCCGTGTTTCAAGAAGATTTGGACTTGTTTCTGAAAACTGGTTCATACCCACAGAGACTTACTATGGTGTTTTGTCCTACGGGATGCGATTCATAAGCGAAAAGATTACTGTTGATTTTGCCTTTCTCAATAACAGGGATATTTTTGAGGCAATCATAATAGGAATTCCTTACCTTGATTTTGTTGTAAAATTCTGAAGACTCAGATTCTTCGTCAGCCATACCTTCGGATTACAAAAGGTGTGTGATTAAGGGGAATACATGATTTCGAAATCAATTTACTATTCTTGAATTGTGATCAGTAAGGGTCTAATCTTTTACTTGAAGTAGGATGCGGATGGCAATCTGTTCGTTTAATAATTTGTGATACTGACGTAACCGGTGTAGACCTCCCTTCCGATGGTTTGCAATAATTGCCATAATTCCTCTGGTGTATTTACAAAAATAAAAGTAATTGTATAAATGCTATATAATGTGGGATTGAAGTTTATCCCTCGGATTAACGAATATGGTTTGTATTGATGTGCATTCTTATTTAGAATTAATTTAAATAAGAAATATGAGATCTTTATATCTTTTATATATAAATTTAATTTACAAATATTTCCAAATAATAATTTAAAACACATCTATGAAAAAGTTATTTTTTCTCGTTTCTTTCTTTTGCATTGTTCTTGTTGCCGGGGCACAGGATTCATACATAATGTATGAGACAATGTACATCACACCCAAGGCCAGCAAGATTAAGGAATTTAAGGCCGCACTATCTGCGCACAACAAGGAATTCCATGCCAGCGGCGCCAGTGCAGTTTTTATCCAGTGGGTATCCGTTGGGGCAAGAGCCGGACAGTATGTTTGGGTAATGGGACCTACAACATTTACGGATCTTGACAGCCGTCCCGCTGATCAGGGACATGAGGATGACTGGGGAGAGGTCATGCAGTACGTTGATGAGATCTCCGATATTGAGTACTGGAAACAGGACACTGATCTTTCGTACACTCCCGAAGGCTGGGAGAATACCTCTAAAATCCATATACGTGCCTGGGATATTAAGCCTGGTCATATGAAAGAATTCAATGAAATCCTTAAGCAGATTGCCGAGAGTTGTGTGAAGTCTGATTACAAGTATTCCTGGCATCTTTACCGGAGTCAGTTCAATACCGGGAATGGCAGGCAGGTTGCCTCGGTATCCGGTTTCGAAAACTGGGCCCGTTTTGATGAAGAGGGAACATGGGTGAAAGATTTTAATGAATTGCATAGAGAAGGAGCATGGGCAGAGGCCATGGAATTGAATAGAAAGATCGTCGTCCAAATGACCCAGGAGGTACGAGAAATCCAGCCGGACTTATTCCAATCATCGGAATAATATATTTCGGTCTGAAATTATAATGAATAACCATGGCAGCTTAATCGTTGTCATGGTTTTTTCTTGTCCCAAAGCGGTAAACCAGAAACAGTATGCCAATGATCAGAATCAGTATACCGGGAATGGGGGAATCTTTAAACGTTTCTCCGCCCACCATAATTTCTGCAGGCCACAATGCCGCATACCAGAGGATAAATACTGTTCCTGTGAGTATCTCTTTTCGGATCCACATAAGGTAATATGCAAGTCCGAAGATGATGAGGAAAACAACACCCAGGAGATCTTCTACAAGATTTCCTGAAGGATAAAATTCACCAACATACATCGCCAGATATATATTTACCAGGTATCCCAGGAGAAATGCCGAGGTCAATCCCCTGAGTACCCAGAGGAAAATATTCGGATTATTTTGCTCGTCAGACATGGGCAAATCAAGTTAAGGCTTTTTGCGCATTATCTGACAATATGCCCGGAATTTCTGCAATCCATGACATTATATGTAGCTTAAATGGACGGCATAGTTTTGGAAGTAGTCTTGAACATATATAATCCATTAAGTTTAAAGATAATGATAGTACAGGTTCAAAACAGAATACCTGAAACCAGCGCTATTCAGGGTTCATCTTATACAAACAAGGACCAGCAGTTGCTGGATGCTTATTCAAATGCAGTAATTACTTCCACCGGCAAAGTAAGTCCGTCAGTCGTAAATATTAAATCATATAAATCTTCAACAGGAAGGAGGAGGCAGGCCTCTCCGGGAGGTGGTTCCGGATTTGTTATTTCACCTGAGGGATTCATTGTTACCAACTGCCATGTGGCAGAAGGGAGCCAAAAACTTGAAGTTGAAATGCAGGATGGGGCAGTGTTTATTGCGGATATTATTGGACTCGATCCCCACACCGATCTTGCTGTGCTAAAAATCTATACCGGAAATCTGCCCTATGCCTCATTTGCTGAACACGATAGGTTGCAGGTGGGACAGCTGGCAATAGCACTTGGCAATCCATATGGATTTCAGTATACCGTTACTGCCGGGGTTGTAAGTGCCCTGGGACGTAGCCTGCGTACTCAGAGCGGAAGGCTGATCGATAATGTAATCCAGACAGATGCAGCTCTTAATCCTGGTAATTCAGGGGGACCGCTTATCGATTCAACGGGAGGGGTGATCGGTGTAAATACCGCAATAATTTATCAGGCACAGGGTATATGTTTTGCAATAAGCTCCGGGACAGCTGAATTCATAGTAGGAAAGCTGGTAACTGAGGGACAGGTTCGGCGTGCTTACCTGGGTATCGCGGGACAGTTCATGCAGTTACCTTTGAGAGTGATCCATTACAATAAACTGGAGACCGGCAGCGGGATTCGTATGGAATCCCTGCAAAAAAGCAACTCTTTTGACAATAACTCCATTAGAAAAGGTGATGTAATCGTCCAATTTAATGATCATCCTGTTGAATCTGTCGATAGCCTCCAAAAATTATTGGATGAGACCACAATCGGCAAAGCCATGAATATGGGCATTCTACGCAGAGGAGAATTGCAGTCCATCATAGTCAGGCCTGGAGAGCTGAGTGCATAAAGTATTGCAGGGATGTCCTCATCGAGGATCAAACGACTATATAACCACCGGGTTCTATTTCCGGTGGCTGTCGTGCTGCCTGATGTCTATTCGTGATCGGGCTCGGGCATTACCTGATCAACCAGGCGCCAGATTTGCACGGATGGCCTAGTTCGAAGCTTGCCAATCTTCTCACCCAGTTCATCCATTTTAATTTCCGGAAATTCATCCTTTATTATCTCCGAATAATTTATTCCTTCGGAAAGTTTTGAAAAATCTTCGAATCCGTTCACGACCGCATAACGTGCGTCATTTTCTTCAAAGGGATATTTTCTCCACAGGCTCCAGGTGGTCAATTCCCCCCGTTCAACGGCTTTCTCGTGTACCGGTTTAAAGATCTCTCTTTCCATCTTTACATATTCACCAGTCATTCCCGGAGCAGGTTGCATTTGGGCAACAACAATGAATTTCGTTGGCTTTGAGTTTTCGACGGTAGATACCCGGTGCATAACATCGGTACGAACGAATACCCGGGCATCCTGCGTTTTTTTCATTAATTTTTTGATTTCTTCTTCCGTATATAACTCACTGAAAGCCTTCCAATATCCTGGTTTACTGGTTTTTTGAAAATTCTCATACCAGCTGATAGCTATATACTGATACTCATCCTTTGCGCCGGAATACATTTTTTCCCAGAGTTGCCAGCCTACTATGTGTCCCATTGTTAGCCGGGCCTCATGGATTTTTTTCCATTCCTTCTCCAATTCAAGGTATTTACCCGATTCGCCGGGTTTGACTTTCATATAGTCTACTTCAATAACGACTTCATCCTGAGAAAATGCCGAAAACGATACTGCAGCAATCAGGAGGATTGATAAAAATTTCAGATGGTTTTTCATGGTAAATGGTTTTAATTAATACTCAGATACATCTGGGAGGTGAAACTTGAAAAATGAAATGGGAGGGAATGTTATGCGGCGGTGATTCTCACCTTGTATATGCCTTACCGTGTAATTGTCAGGGACAATTCGACAGAAGTTACTCAATTAAACTATAATAACCAATCCTGTCAACCTATTTTTGAGTGCTTATTCTCTTGTATTCCCGGTAGAAAGTGGGGTGGGTGCCGGAGAATACCGTCATGAGTTTATTCAGTCGGGATGTAAGTAGTTTCCAGTTTGCTGTTAACAAACCATCCATTTTCTTATTCACTTTTTTTCGGTAGACAAATACATCTTTTCGCAGATGAAGGGCAGATTGGTACTGGTGATTTGCTGTGTTCAAATCGTCCATCATGGAACCTGCCAGTCCGTATCGCTTAATATCCTGTCCAGGATTAATTTGTCCATCTTTCTCATGAGCACCTTCAACCTGATGCATATACTTGTCAATTAGCCTGTAAAGTCGGGTGGCATGTGATAGAAGTTTTTTGTTGCTAAGGGAATCCAGCTTTTTACTGCTTTTTAAAAGGGAAATGGATTTCTTGCCCATTTTATGATCCTCGGCATACACTTCAAGTATATTACCAACCGGGAAAAGCCTCTGCATCAGGAGTTCGCGCTTATCACCAAGTTCACTTAAAACGGGAGCCAGGTCACGTTCAAGTTCTGGCTGAAGATCTTTTAATTTTTTGAGATTGTGTGTGAATTCATCATAGGTCCTTCGGATCTCTTCGATGGAATTCCATTTGTCCAGGTTGTTCTCCATAAAGCTGACAATCTCTTCGAATAGTTTGATCCTGGACAGTTTTTTTTTGTTTTTCATATCCTGGTTTTAAGTGATTGCAATCAGGCGTGGCGATAAAATATTTTCCAGTATTCACCCATACGGTTCACAAAGGCTTCAGGCTCATCAATATAAGCTGCCTCTGACATTCTCATAATACCGGGAAGAAGGGCTGCTTTTTTAAAATCACAGGCATCCAGCAGGTTTTGATGAATCTGTTCTTTTATTACCGGCTCATTTTTCTGCAGGTATTTCACGAGTATATCCAGATCATGGTACACACCCAGTCTTATCGAAATATTCTCAAGAGAGTTGGCGTATGCTTTCAGTGGACCAGGGTAGATCGGCCTGAGGATCTCAACATGGTACCATAGATATTTCATTCGCTTTCTCATATCATGCAGGTGATGTGAGTCTGTTTTTTTTATAGAAGACTTTAGATAACTCTTTCCCTGCCCGTATATCCGGAACAATCCACCGTAGAATACATCAAAGCCCTCATGTTCAATCGGAAGATCGGGAATTCCTTTCCTTGCTTCCCGGAGTTCATTCGACAGGTTTTTAAGCAGGTTTTCCCGGGAAATCAATTTGGATTGTAGTTTGTCCCTTTCATCCCGGATCGATCTGCTTAGTGGTTCAATGTCTTCAGCCGGAATTTTTGCAGACAGATGAGAACTGAGTTCTTCAAGAGTCAGAGTGAGTACATTGTAGGTTCTGAGGTCGGATGTTTCACGGTTTATATCCCGGTAGAAAACATTCTCCCTGTGATATGTACTGTATCCGACTTCCTCTCGTATCAATCGAAGTACTGCTCGTATCCTCTTGATACTCTTGCGTATTTCATGGATTGATTTATGGATTTCATCTTCCCCTTTCTCAGATTGTTCAAGGATATAATCAATCTGCTCAGAAAGGATCCGGTTTATGTTGTCCCTGACATTTTCCCGTTTCGATATACGGAACCCTTTCATTATATTCTGTTGAACTTTCATAGACAGGTCAAGTACAGCTTAACTCAACTTCTGTCAGTAAAATTAATGATAGCATCTCGAATATCAAAAAGTCACAAATATCCTGAGCCCATCCGGGTCCTGTAGATTTACTCAGTACCTTGGATCAGATTGCCAGGGCAGTTTGGCCATTTTCTCAACGGTAATACTCGGGAATCCCAGCTCTTCGGTTATTTCACCAAGGATCAGGTAGACTCCGTAACCACGGAAAGGATAGTTTTGAAGGGATTTTGGGAAGTGCACCGTATCGAAGAACTCTCCTCTGGCATCAAGGAAGGTGGCAAAATGCATCCATTCCTTTTTGACGGTTTTTACGTTTTTGATCGCAACCAGGTTTCCCACCATTCGGATTGTTTTACCTACCTGTTTCATAAGGTCCTGAGACATCAGGGCTCCCCTGAAAGAGGTTTTGAGCAGGTCAAATGCTGTAACCGTTACCGGGAATCCCAGCAACTCGATCTCGTCGTAGGCGTCCTCCAGTCCATCTTCTTCGAGGTAGGGGAGGGTGAATTCCTTTTTAGGGGACTGAAACAGTTTTTTCTCCGGCCTGGTCTTCGTACTTTTTCCCAGCTGCATATGTGCCTCCCAGAGCAGGACTTTCTTTCCCTTCCCGGTAAAGCGGAAGGCATTGCAGCGGATCAGTATAACAAGCTGCTCGATGCCGATGGAGGCCCTGCTCGTGAAATCCTCCAGGCTCTTAAACGGACCATTCTGTTCACGTTCCCCGAGAACGGCGGAAATGACCTTGCTTTCCAGGTTGGCAATATGTACGAATCCCAGGTAAACATCCTTTCCCCTTATGGATGTCTTGTACTGGCTGAGATTGATGCAGGGAAGGTTAATAATGGCACCACAGCGCCTGGCTTCGTTAACATAAACCCAGGTGCGGTAGAATCCGCCGAAATTATTGATCACGGCTACCATGAACTCCAGGGGGAAATGGGATTTGAGGTAGAGGCTCTGGAAACTTTCCACTGCGTATGAAGCCGAGTGGGCCTTTGAAAACGAATAACCGGCAAAGGATTCGATCTGCCTCCAGACCTCCCTGGCCATCTCGTCCGGATAGCCCCGTTCCCTGCAGTTTTCAAAGTACCTGGCGGCTATGCGTTTGAATTCCGTTTTCGAACGGAATTTTCCGCTCATGGCTCTCCGGAGCACATCCGCATCGGCAAGATCGAGTCCCGCGAAATGATGACAGATCTTGATCACATCCTCCTGGTAGACCATGACCCCGAAGGTCTCACTCAGCTGTTCCTCCATCACAGGGTGGATGTACTCAAACTCACCGGGGTGGTGGAAACGCCAGATGTATTCACGCATCATGCCGGACTTGGCCACACCGGGTCGGATGATGGAACTTGCCGCTACCAGGCTGATGTAATTATCACAGTGGAGTTTTTTCAGGAGTCCCCTCATAGCGGGACTCTCAATATAAAAGCACCCGTTGGTTTCGCCCCGCTTCAACTGAGCTTTCACTTTGGGGTCTTTTTTAAAGGCCTCAACGTCGTGGACGTCGATCCTCCTTTTCTGGTTGTCAAGTACAATCTCAACACATTCCTTGATATGCCCGATCCCACGCTGGCTCAGTATGTCGAGTTTTTCGAATCCGATCTCCTCGGCAACATACATGTCCCACTGAGTAGTCTGGAATCCCTTTGGCGGCATGTCAAGTGCCGTATAACTGCTGATGGGCTCCTCCGAGATCAGCACACCTCCGGCATGTATGCTTCGCTGGTTGGGGAAGTCGATGATTTTGTGTCCTATGTACATGATCTTTTCGGTGATCTGGCTGCGGTTCATCATATCGTCGGGATACTGCACAAGGTGGTCGATCTCTGATTTGGGAAGCCCGTATACCTTGCCCAGTTCCCTCACGATTGACCGGTCACGGAAGGTGGAGATGGTGCCCAGCAGGGATGTGTGTTTCTCCCCGTATCTCTTGAAAAGATAGTCCAGCACCTCGTCGCGTTCCTTCCAGGAGTAGTCGATGTCGAAGTCCGGGGGACTCGTACGTTTGGGGTTGATGAAACGTTCAAAGTAAAGGTCGAGTTCAATGGGGTCAACATCGGTGATCTTCAGGCAGTAAGCTACTACTGAGTTTGCCCCGCTGCCCCTGTCTCTTATACACAT
>DRHS01000146.1 GCA_011053095.1 Bacteroides sp. | reverse complement strand
AGATGTGTATAAGAGACAGCCATAAGCTGATGCTTGACGATTATACCGGAGCCATACTTGATTTTACCGAGGCCGTCAACCTGGATAATGCATACGTAATTGCCTACCATGACCGTGGAACTGCAAAAAGACTCCTGGGTGATTACCAGGGGGCTATATACGATTATCGCCAGGCTATTAATCTTCAGGAGGATTTTCCACTGGCATTTAATAACATGGGAAGTGTAAAGATCAGGCTGGGAGACTTCCAGGGGGCCATTGATGATTATACAGTGGCCGTCAGGCTGGATACAAGTTTCTACCATGCATACAATAACAGGGGAAGTGCAAAATTTCAACTCGGTGATTATTACGGGGCCCTGGAGGATTTTGAACGGGTGATACAACTGAAGGAGGACTTTCCTCTGGTTTACAATAATAAGGGGAATACCCTGGCTAAACTTAATAATATATCTGAAGCTGTTGAAGCCCATACCATTGCTCTTGAACTGAACAATGATTATGGAATTGCCCTGCTGAACAGGGGATTTGTAAGGGAGTTAATGGGAGATTTAAACGGGGCCTGTGAAGACTGGACAAGAGCAGCTGAACTGGGTATCGAGGAAGCTGAACAATATCTTTCTGAATGTGACATTGAATCAAATAATCCTGGAGAATGAAATATTTACGATACTATTTTCTGGTTTGTTTATTATTCCTTCTCCCGGGGATAATGCCCGCACAGCATCCGGTAAAAATCAAAAAGGCCGAATTCAAGACCGAACAGGAAACAGGTCTTGATGAAGCATGGAAAAATATCAAGGAAGGGGACAAATACTATAAGGCAGGAAAGGGAACCTACAGGAAAGCAAGGGAACATTATCTTTTTGCAGCTAAATACAATCCTGACAACGCTGAGCTCAATTATAAAATCGGTGTCTGCTATGTTTTCGCTGACGATAAATACGAAAGTATTAAATACCTCACCCGGGCTTTCCTTGCAAACGAAAATGTCGCTCCCGACATCCGTTATCTGGCCGGACAGGCTTACCATCTCATGCTGGAGTTTGACGAAGCAATAAACCAGTACCAGAAGTACAAAGAAAGCCTGGAACCCAAGCAGCTAATTTTAGAGAGACAAACCATTGATAAACTAATACAGGAGTGTGAAAACGGAAAGGAACTTGTAGCAAATCCACAAAGGGTAATTATTAATAATCTTGGAGATAAAATAAATTCAGTAGGAGATGACTACAATCCTATTTTTGCCCCGAATGACTCGGCCATGTATTTCACCAGCCGCCGGGAGCATAGTGAGAAGGCAAAGCGCAGCCCTATAGACAACAAACATTATGAGGATGTATATGTAGCAAGCGCTGATGGGGAGGAGTGGAAGACTGCAAGGAATATGGGTAAACCTGTAAATGCAATGAATCATAATACGGCTGCGGTTGGACTGTCGCCAAACGGAACAGAACTTTTTATTTACCGCGGATACAAGGGAGGAGGGGGTATATACAGAAGTGAAGTAAAGGAAGGTAAATGGGGTAGTCCGAAGAATGTGCCCTCTGCTTTCCGGTCAAAAAACAGAGAAACCAGTTATTCTCCTTCTTCAGACATGAAGACGGTATATTTTGTATCTGACAATGAAAAACTGACCACCGGGGGTAAGGACATTTTCGTTTCTAAACAGAATGCCGGTGGTAAATGGGAGGACCCTGTAAACATAGGTTCCGAGATCAACACCCCTTACAATGAGGAAGCGGTTTTTATATCTCCCGACGGGAACACCTTGTATTTTTCAAGTAAGGGACACAATACCATGGGCGGCTATGATGTATTCAAGTCTGAAAGAAATGACCTGGGAGAATGGAGCCCTGCTGTCAATATGGGATACCCGGTTAATTCTCCGGACGACGATATATTTTATAAGATAACACCCGATTCAAGATACGCTTATTACTCTGCAAACCGCATGGGCGGCTTTGGGGGGAAAGATATATACAGACTGGTCTTCCTTGGGGAGGAGAAGGAAATGCTTATGAGTACCGAAGATATCCTTATCGCCGGATTGCAGGAAGAAACAAAAAATGGATTCTTTACACCCGCCCTGGCTATTATCCTCGATACATCCTTTATTGTTACCGGAAAAGTATCTGACTCTAAAACCCAGGATGGGATTATGGCCAAACTGGATTTCATCGATGTAGATATCAGCAAGGTTGTGGCTACAGCTGTAGCCAACGATACCGGATACTACCGTGTTAGTCTTCCCGAGGGAAAAGCATATGGAGTGGAGGTCATGGCAAGGGACTACCTGTTTTTTCTTGATATAGTTGATGTTTCAGGAGAGAACCAAAGCGAAGAGATCGTTCGTAATTTCGGACTTGACAAGGTTGAAGTCGGGGCCACCGTTGTCCTTGAAAATATTTTCTTTGAAACCTCAAAGGCGACCCTGAAGCCTGAATCTTTCCCCCAGCTTGAGCAGGTTATTAAATTCCTGGACAGCAATCCTACTATTCGCATGGAGATATCCGGGCATACGGATAATATGGGATCTCTCAAACTCAATACACGACTTTCTCAGTCAAGAGCAGAATCAGTTGTAGATTACCTTGTTGAACATGGTATCGACCAGGTCAGGCTTGATGCAAAGGGTTATGCCTTTTCCAGGCCTATAGCACCCAATGATACTGCTGAGAGCAGAGCCAGAAACAGAAGGGTGGAATTTGAGATTCTCAGTAAATGATCCAATCTTCCTGAAAAAGGCTGTTTTAAATTATTTTTTCAGGGCTTATTAAACCGCCACTGCATATTTTGCTGTGCAAAAAACGCTAAGGTGGCTTGTTTAATAATCCCTTCAGGCATAGAAGCCACCATTCCGGCATCCACATTAATAATTCCTTCATATCAAATTTCAGCCGTAAGCCTTTGAAAATTACGAATAACCACGTATTTTTATAATAGGTGAGATAGATCTATGAAAAAAGCGATCTCCGAAGAGACCGCTTTAAATGTTTTCACAACGGAATAATCCTTATTGTGAATTGCTTCAAATTGTATTCCAAAGATAAAAAAGTACACTAACAATACCAAAACTAAAACCATGAAGACCATTCTAGGACTTGACCTTGGTACAAATAGCATTGGTTGGGCATTGACATCACAGGATTTTAATAACAAGCAGGGTAAGATTATAGGTTTAGGTAGCCGGATCATTCCCATGAGTCAGGATATCCTGGACACCTTTGGCAAAGGGCAGAGTCATTCTCAAACTGCAGAAAGAACCCATTATCGGGGAGTCAGAAGACTTTACCAAAGAGATAATCTAAGGCGGGAGAGGCTGCACAGAGTATTAAATATCCTTGGCTTTTTACCCGAGCATTATGCTGAGGCAATAGATTTTTTAATACATCCCGGACAGTTTAAGGAATTGTCAGATGGAGATTATGAGGTAAAGATTAATTATTTAAAGAATGGAATAAAGCCGAATGTAAAGCAGGGTTTTCAATTCCTTTTCATGGATAGCTTTAATGAAATGGTGGAAGAATTCAGGAAAGCCGGAAATCACAATCGGATTCCACCTGACTGGACCTTGTACTATCTGAGGAAGAAAGCATTGGGTGAAAAGATATCCAAGGAGGAATTGGCCTGGGTTATCTTGAATTTCAATAAAAAAAGGGGCTATTATCAGAGGGGGGAAGAAGATGAAACAGACTCTTTGAAAATGGAAGAATTTCATGCATTAAGAGTCCAGGATATCATTGCCATGGATGATAAGAATGCGAAAGGTGTATGGTATAATGTTATTCTGGAGAACGGCTGGATTTACAGGAGACAAAGCAATGCTCCACTGGATGAATGGAGAGGTAAAACAAAGGAATTCATTGTTACAACTCAACTTGATAAGGATGGAACGCCAAAAACTGATTCCGACGGGGAAATCAAAAGGAGCTTTAGGTCAGTTAATTCTGAGGAGGACTGGGTCGCTATAAAGGCGAAAACAGAACTGGATATTGAAAGATCAGAAAAAACGGCAGGCGAATTCATTTATGAGACCCTTCTTCAAAACCCACATCAAAAGATCAGGGGAAAGCTGGTTCGAACCATTGAGCGCAAGTTTTATAAAGAAGAACTTAGGTTGATATTGGAGAAACAGTGTAAGTTTCATCCGGAATTAACAGACAGGGAGCTTTATTCAGCCTGTTTGAAGGAGCTGTATTCAAAAAATGACGCACACAGGAATAATATAAAAGGGAATGGATTTGTTCACCTTTTTATGAATGATATAATTTTCTATCAGCGCCCGTTGAAAAGTAAAAAATCGACCATTTCTTTATGCGGATATGAGACAAGGACTTATAAGACCGTTGAGAGGGAACAACTGGAAAGCGGGGAGAAGGCAGAAAAGCAAGTCGTTAAGACAGAGGGTGTCAGGTGTATAGCCAGATCTCATCCCTTGTTTCAGGAATTCAGGTTATGGCAGTTCATTAATAATTTGAAGATATATAAAAAAGAGTTTCAGGCTGATGTGGATGTCACCATACTCTTGCTTCCTTCAGAAGATGACATTGTTGCACTTTATGAATATCTGAATACCAGGAAAGAGATAGGACAAAAGCATGTCATCGGTTATTTGGTGAAACAGAGAATAATCCTCCAGTCTGAAAAGGGTTCATATCGCTGGAATTATGTAGAAGATAAAGTATATCCTGGTAATGAAATCAGAACACAGTTTATTTCGCGATTGAAGAGAATCGGGGAAATTGAACCGGAAAAGTTTTTTACCAAAGAAACTGAAACGCATTTGTGGCATATCATCTATTCTGTGAATGATAAAATGGAGTATGAAAAGGCTCTGGGTAGTTTTGCCCGGCGATACAATCTGAATGAAAGCGCATTTCTTGAAAATTTCAGGCGTTTCAAACCTTTCAACAGAGATTATGGCTCTTATTCGGAAAAAGCGATCAAAAAGCTGTTACCTCTGATGAGGATGGGTATGTACTGGGCTGAAAAAGAAATAGATTCGAAGACAAAGGAGAGAATTATTAAAATTGTAAACGGGGAATATGACGAAAATATCAGGGACCGGGTAAGGGAAAAGGCACTGAAATTTGAATCAATAGAAAACTTCAGGGGACTCCCTACCTGGCTGGCTTCCTATGTTGTTTATGACAGGCACTCAGAATCTGTTGATAATACAAAATGGAAATCACCAGGAGACATAGATAAGTTCCTTTCAGAATTTAAGCAGCACAGTCTCAGGAACCCAATAGTTGAGCAGGTGCTGACAGAAACACTGAGAGTAGTCCGGGATATTTGGACACATTTTGGTAATGGGAAGGAAGGCTTTTTTGACGAAATACATGTGGAGCTTGGTCGTGAGATGAAGAATCCTGCTAATATTCGTAAAAAGATGGCAGGGAGGATGACGGTTAATGAAAATACAAACAACCGTATTCGTTTGTTATTAAAGGAGCTGATAAACGATGATGAGGTGGAGGGGGATGTGCGGTCTTATTCACCCAGCCACCAGGATATCCTGAAAATCTATGAAGAAGGTGTTTATCAGGGTGTTAATCAGGTTGACGATGAAATTGAAAAGATTCGGAAAAATGCCTCACCAACAACAGCTGAAATACGTAAGTACAAACTTTGGCTTGACCAGGGATACATCTCTCCCTATACCGGAAAGGTGATCCCATTGAGTAGTTTGTTTACAACTGATTATCAAATCGAACACATCATTCCACAGGCTCGGTATTTCGATGATTCTCTAAGCAATAAGGTAATTTGTGAAAGTGAAGTAAATGAAGTGAAAGACAATCGAACTGCCTACGAATTTATCAAAGCAGAAAAGGGTCGGATAATTGAGTTAACTGCCGGAAAAACTGTGAAGCTTTCTACAGTCGAGCAGTTTGAATACCATTGCAAACGCTATTTTAAAGGGAACCGAGAGAAGCTGAAAAAACTCATGAGCGAAGATATTCCTGAAGGGTTTATTGAACGCCAGATGAATGATACCCGGTACATTAGTAAAATGGTTAAATCCTTGTTGAATAGCTTGGTAAGGGATGAAAGGGATAAGGAGTCCATCTCTCCTAATCTTTTACCTGTAACTGGTGTAGTTACTGCAAAATTAAAAAAAGATTGGGGGCTCAATGATAAGTGGAAAGAAATCATTGCTCCACGGTTCCAGAGATTAAACATAATCAATGGTTCCCAGGAATTTGGGTACTGGGATAAAGCAATAAACTCATATCGTTGTAGCGTACCTGATGATGAAAAGAAAGGATTTAGTTATAAAAGAATAGATCACAGGCATCATGCGCTGGATGCACTGATTGTTGCATGTACCAACAGGCGGCATATTCAATACCTGAATGCCCTGAACGCCGAAAGTGTAAACTATGCCCTGAGAGATAGTTTACTTGTCAAGAGTAGCCAGGGTCATCATACAAAATCAATGCTGTTACCCTGGAATGGATTTCCGGTTGATGCACTGACAGCTTTGAAGACAACACTTGTTAGTTTCAAACATAATACCAGGGTTATCAATAAGACCAATAACAAGACATGGCAGTGGGTTAGCAGAAATGGTGAATTGAAAAAGGAGCTTGTTCCCCAGACCAAAGGGGATAATTGGGCCATCCGAAAGCCCTTGCACAAAGAGACAGTGAATGCGTTAGTTCGAATACGATTAAAAAAAGAGGTACCATTTTCCAATGGGCTAAAAGATTGGAAGAATCTTGAAGATAAAGGGCTGAAGAAAAAAATCCGATCACTCTATAAGGAAGGTAAAGATGAAAAAATAATATTTCAGTATTTTAAGCAGAATCCGTATATGAAAAACGGAAAACCTGTTGAAAGGCTTGTAATA
>DRHS01000145.1 GCA_011053095.1 Bacteroides sp. | reverse complement strand
TACTAACTGAACAGGAGGTTCTTCACCTGAAGTGTAAAATTGATCGGAATAAAGTATGCCTTTTTTATCCAGATAGTTGATTAGTTTTGCTTGGTCTGATTTCGGCACCCAGCCTTCGAGGACTTTTATTTTTCCTTCACCTTCTGAGAGAGTATGTATCTCCAGTACTTTATAAAACTCAATGCTTGTAGCTAACTCATTTGACTTTTGCCCTAGTACCGGGATTGCCATTCCAGCCAGATTATCTTTTTTCTCTTCGTTTACTTTGATTTTTTCTTCCAATTCAGCAAGCCGTCCATTCAGGGAATGAATTTCAAATTCCGGGAGATCGATTTCCTGCGCATTATTAAGAAATACATCATCTTTGCCAAACAGGATCAGGAAGATATTGTTTTCAACCTGGCTGATTATTTCCATGGGATATTCAGAAATCCACTGGTCATTGAACTCTTTTGCTTTTATTTTATAAAACCGTGTTTCAATTCCGTGCCTTCCCAGCTTTTCAACAAAATTAGATGAATAATTTCCCCATGGCTCTAACTCCTGAATTAACACAGAAAGTTCCTCTTTTTCTTGTTTGTTGTGATTAAGCTCAGAGGAATGATCCTGAAATTCCCCGATTAATTCCTTCCAGTCTTTAGTCGATTCAACCGTATCTGCAGGGGCGTTCAGTTTCTTCATCTCTTTCAATGAATTTGAAATATTCGAAAAATCCTTCTGCAGACCTGTAAATTCCTCAACAAATTTTTCCTTTTTTTGCCCTTTGATATGAACTGTTCCAATTTCCTGGATATCATCAAGAAAATCTTCATAGTTTGCATGAAAAACCGCGAATGAAAATTTTACCATTGTTGCAATCATGACGGTATTCCTTTTTTCAATCGTTGTTTTAATAGTTTTTGTCCGGCTTTTGCCAGATTCTCTTCATCCTCCAGGTATCTCTTTATTTGTCTGATAGCTGAAGATAATGTGGGTATCTGAACTTTTTCATAAAGGTTTACCTTTTGCGTTGCCTTTTTACGGGCCCGTTCCAAAAGGGATAATTTATTTGAAAGGTATTCCTTTCTCGCACGAATTTCAAGTACTTCTTTCAATTCTTGAACGCCATTCTTGAACCAGTAAGGATTACTAAAAAGGCTGAAATCCTGTTCCATTATATCCAGGCTTTCAAAAACTGGTATATTAATTCCAGCAACTTTAATGCTGCTCGAGTGCAATGTCTCAATGTGTATCAGATTTGTATTGAATTCCTGCCATAAATCCTTCCAGGGTTCATTCTGTTTTATTTTGGATAACAATAAATCATCAATATGTTCAATCTCTTTTTTAGTTTCGAGGACCATAGCCCTGAGGACAGCCTCCTTATTCTTCAGTGTAGGGAGGGCTCGCTCCCGGATCTGCAATTTCTTCTGAAATTCCCTTAAAGCAGTTTTATTATATTTAAGTTGAATTTTCACTGATTGTTAATCCTTCCAATATGTATCAACAAATTCTTGTTTGATACCTACTTCATCTTTTGACATGTACTTTTGAAACAAATGCCAGGTCTGTTCCAGCATTTGGTCTATTTCAAGGTTTACATCTATCGCCAAAATTCTTTCTGAATAATCTTCCGCAAACTTCAGCACCCGTTTGTCATAATCGGTCAAATCGAATCCATTTTCAAGTTTGGTTCTGGCATTTGCGGCATCTGCATACAGACGGATTGCGGCATTCATGACCTGGGGATGATCCGACCGGGTGGATTTACCAATCACCAATTGTTTTAATCTGGACAGGCTCCTGAAAGGGTCTACGATAACCTTGCCTATTTCGGTGGCTCTACGCAGAAAGAGTTGTCCTTCTGTTATATACCCCGTATTGTCAGGAATTGCATGAGTGATATCTCCTCCAGAGAGGGTGGTTACTGCTAAAATTGTAATGTTCCCACCATCCGGGAACTGGACAGCCTTTTCATACAATCTTGCCAGATCGCTGTATAATGATCCGGGCATACTATCCTTTGAAGGAATTTGATCCATTCTATTTGAAACAATACTCAATGCATTGGAATACAGGGTCATGTCAGTTAGCAGAACGAGTACTTTCTCATTTTTTTCGTAGGCAAAATATTCGGCTGTGGAAAGTGCCATATCAGGTACTAATAATCGCTCTACCGGTGAATCTTCTATAGTATTAATGAAACCGATAATTTTGGACCTTCCGTAACCATGCTCAAAGGAGTTCTTAAAGAACAAATAATCATCCCAGGTTAAGCCCATCCCGCCAAGAATGATTTTATCCACTTTAGCCCTTAAAGCTATCATGGACAGAACCTGGTTATAGGGTTGATCAGGATCTGCAAAAAATGGAATTTTTTGTCCTGAAACCAGGGTGTTATTAAGATCTATGCCTGCAATACCTGTTGTGATCAGCTGGTTGGGCTGAACTCGTCTTACGGGATTTACCGAAGGCCCTCCAATTTCACTTATTGTTCCTTCCATTATTGGATAGCCATCTATTGGCTTCCCGAATGGATTAAAGAATCTGCCCTCCATATGATCACCAATGGCCATGCCTGGTGATGATCCGGTAAATATTACTTCGGAATCAGTTGACAAGCCTTCAGTTCCTGAGAAAACCTGCAGGGTAACCATGTCACCAATGATTTTCACTACCTGGGCAGCGCGTCCCTGAACATAAGCCATCTCCTCATATCCTACACCCGGTGCCTTAAGAGTACATGTAGCTTTGGTTATATTGGATAACTTACAATATATCTTTTGAAAAGATTTTTTTTCCATCAATCCTTCACTTTTTCATTAATGATTTGTTGTAATTCATTTTCGAAGCCAACAAATTTATCCGATTGAAATTCTGAATAATTCATTTGTTTCAAAATGTATATGATCTTTTTAAAGAAGTTACGAACCTCCTCGAAATTGTCGAATATAAACGTTGCTCTCAATATATCATTTACTTTTTCAAGCATATATTTTTGTCTTGGGATGGAAGTATTTGAATCAATCTCGTCAAATGCATCTTGTTGCAGGATCACAAAATCTATCATCTCCGACTTCCAAAACGTTACATGAAAATCAACAGGTACACCATCATCTCCCAGAATATTGATTTGCTCATAAACCTCCCTGCCCTGGATAAGGACATCCCGGTTAAATTCAACATCCCCAAGCCAATTCTCTCCGATATGATTTTTTGAGTATTCAGTGTACTCAGGATATTCCAGGTATTTTGAATAACTTTCAATCGGATCAATTGCAGGATACCTTTTACTATCAGCCCTTTCCTGGGAAAGAGCAAAAAAGCACCTGGCTACTTTCTTAGTAGCTTCGGTCACAGGTTCCAGCAAATTACCCCCGGCAGGGGATACGGTGCCAATAAATGTCACTGATCCTTTTGAACCATTTCTGTGAACAATCTGACCTGCTCTTGAATAATAGTTAGAAATAATCGCGGACAGATCCATTGGATATGCATCGGGGCCGGGCAATTCTTCCAATCTGTTCGACATTTCCCGGAGAGCTTGAGCCCATCTGGAAGTAGAATCGGCAAGGAGCAGGGTTCTCAATCCCATGGCTCTATAGTATTCAGCAATCGTCATGGCTGTATAAACAGAAGCTTCACGCGCAGCAACAGGCATATTTGACGTATTTGCAATAATACAGGTTCTTTCCATCATTTTCTTTCCCGTCCTGGGATCATCAAGTTTCGGGAATTCCGTGAAGATTTCAACCACTTCATTTGCTCTTTCCCCACATGCAGCAATAATGACTATTTCTGCAGCTGCCTGTCGTGCCAGAGCATGCTGAAGAACTGTTTTTCCGCTACCGAATGGTCCCGGAATAAATCCCGTACCCCCCTCAAGGATAGGATTCAGTGTATCAATAACACGGATCCCGGTTTCAAATAATTCGGATGGGCGTAATTTTTCACTGTAACTCTTAATAGGTACTCTAACCGGCCAGGTCTGGACCATGGTAACTTTTATAATCTCATCTGCTTCATTAGAAAGGGTTGCAATTGTGTCGTTAATGTAATAATCATTAGCCTGGGCGACCTCTATGACCTTGAGTGTTCCCTTCAATTTAAATGGGACCATAATCTTGTGCGGAAAACCATTCTCATCTACCTCACCAAGCCAGTCCCCTGCCAACACATGATCGCCAGGTTTTGTTATGGGCTTGAATGTCCATTTTTTTTCAGTATCCAGGGGATATGTCCTGGCTCCCCGTTCCAGAAAAATTCCTTCCATCTTGTTAAGGTCATTTTGCAGACCATCAAAATTCTTTGCGAGCAGACCGGGCCCAAGGTATACCTCAAGCATGTTTCCGGTGAAATGGGTTTTCATTCCGACTTTAAATCCACGGGTGCTCTCAAATACCTGAGTATAACCATAATCACCTTCCGTCTTGATTACCTCCCCCATAATGTTTTTGCCATCATGAGAATAGTAGCATATTTCATTTTGTCTTATGGGACCATCAGCCTTGACTACAACCATGTTTGCAATTATGGCAGTAATTTCGCCTGTACATGTATATAAATTATTACTCATTGTAATTTAATAATGTATTTTTTTCAATTTCCTTTGTCCAAATATTTTCGCTTATTTTTTCATACGATGTAATTTCATCTGATTGATGAATTTTTTGCCATCTTTTAAGAATTAAAAGTTTTAGTGTATATCCAAGGATTATCTCAATTGAGAAATAGTTAAAAAGGTTCATTTCATCTATTAAATCCCATTTCAGTTGATCAAGAGCAAGTTCTTTTTTTAGTAAATTGTCATTCTTCAAAATTTCAACAATAACCGTACTCAACGGCCAATCTACCTGTATTTCTTTATGATCGGTCTGAAATTCCACAAGCCTTTTTGCAAAATCGTCTTCTCCAACCACCTGGGATTGTTTTAGAATTGTGAATTCTTCACACTTTTTTGCAGTAAGATAGTTTCTCATATTCAGGCTGAGAATTGCCCATCTCTCAATAAATCCATTCTCCGATTGTCTCAGGTACTGATAATATTCATCAAACAACCCTATTTCCATCTCCAGAATTGTATGGTCTGATCTTTTCTGCCAGAATTTTTTAGAGAACCTTTGCAGGTAGGCCGGCAATAAACCAAATTGTTCTGATTCAGGATCAAACCAATCCGGTCTATAGGGAAGTGTAGGATCTTGTTCTGCTGATTCGTTGGTGAAATATTCTAACACAGAATTATGTCCCTGTTCCATCAACAACATATTTAACCAGTTCAAATGGATTGGTTGCAAATAGGGTGTAACCTGGTTCAGAAATTCCCCGAGTTCGACAGATCCATTTAAAGGGTCAAATATGAGTTCCGGCAATCCAGCTATTTGACAATAATACCTACTCATTTTCAGGGGAAGTAAAAAGGTATTCCTGGATTCTTGGTTTCATGAATTTTCTGAAAAAATTTTCAAGATCCTCACCACTGAATGAAACTTTAAATCCTTCCGAATTTGAAATTATCTGAAATCCATTTTTTATTGATGGATCAAAAAGTATCTGTTTCTTACTTTGTAAAATTTTCAAGGCCTCTGATTCAAAAATTCCGTCCAGCTTTCCCAATTGTTCCTCCGAAAGTATAAGTGATAAATCATTAACAGGCCCATTCCCCATATCCCATTTATTGACAAGTTCCAAAATCAGCGCCTTAAAGAAATGTTTATCATCTAATAATTTTTTCGATATCGTTTGTGAGGCATCTATCACGATACTGTCCGTGATCTTTTGTTTTGTAATGGCAATTACCTGTTTTGAAATTGATTGTAGTTCTTCTTTTAAGCCCTGGTCTATCTCCTGAGACTTTTTCTCGGCTTCCAGAATAATATTATCAGCTTTTTGCTGTGCATCATTGATTAATCCAGCTGCCTTTTCTTCTGCTTCTTTAAGAAGGGTATTTGCCTGATTTTGGGCTTTATCAACTCCTTCCTGATAAATTTTTTCCGTTAATTCCTGAATCTTTGATGTCATAAAATAATGTCTTTAGTAGATTATTATTTTTTAATTTAATCTTAATAATGAATTGGCATTTATTTGTCTTTTAGAGCATTTATATTGGTCGCTACAAACTTACTGAATATTCCGGATAAAATAGTTCTTCGTCAAATTTGGGAATGTTTTTAACCTGATTGAGACAAAATCATTTTCTTTCTCAGTAACTCAAAACTTGCCCTCAAGCATTATCATTTATATCATCATGGTCCGGGGTGTCGTCCTTTATGATTCTTTTGCGCTTAGGCTTGAGGCTTTCTGCTCTACGAATAACCGTTTCATTGAACTGATCATATCCATCGTATCACGGTCACTAAGTTCCTGCTTATGCTTGATAATAAGGGCCCCGGTTACCATACGAATATCAACACTTAACCGACCGGCGCCAGGATCCAGATTCCTGGTGTAGATCCCGGCCAGTTCGTCCCACGGAATAACCTCTGCCATATTGATCCAACGATTATTCGGTTTCAATTGCTTATAAAATGGATGTTTGAATCCTTTCATTGTCAGTTGATTTGACGGCGTATAATTTATCATAAGTGCAAAGAATATTAACCATATTATGAATAATAGGTCATTTTTCCTTGCTGTTTATCAACAGTATACACATATTATTTTAGAAAATCAGCAAACCCTTCAATTTAAGGCACTGCAGTAACATGGTTGTTTTGCCTGCTCCGCGAAAACCGATAATCCCGAACATTCATTGTTCCCAGTCAAGCCGGCCGATGGGTAAAAATACCCTCAGAACAGGAATAATTGAAATGAATTAAGTTATGTCTAATCTTTTTTCAAAGCCTCGGCCCCTGAGACGATCTCAAGGATCTCGTTGGTAATTGAAGCTTGGCGGGCTTTGTTGTAGGTAAGGCGAAGATCCCTGATAATTTCTGTAGCATTGTCTGTTGCCTTGTGCATTGCTGTCATCCTGGCGCCATGCTCAGCCGCATTAGAATCCAAGATGGACTTGTAGAACTGGATCTTCAGAGATTTGGGTATAAGTTCCTTTACGATAAACTCTTTCGATGGTTCGAATATGTAATCGGTAACATACGCAGTTTCTTCATCCTGTTCAGGAGGCACTACCGGCAGGAATTGCTCAAAGGTCAGTAACTGAACTGCTGCGTTTTTAAATTGGTTATAAACAAGTAATATCCTGTCATATTTCCTGTCGATATAATCGGTCATTATCGATTCGGCAACCGGCATAACATTTTCAAAATTAAGATCATCAAAAAGATCGCTGCTGTCACCAACTACATTAAAATCGTTTTTCCGGAGGTATTTGGCTCCACGTTTCCCAACGGCATAAAAGTCCACACTATTCTGCCTGAGAAGTGACCCGTACTCCTCCCTGACCATGTTAACAGTACTCTTTATTACATTTGAATTAAATCCTCCGCAGAGTCCCCTGTTCGAAGTAATCATTACCACCAGTACACGTTCAACTTCACGGTGTACCCCAAACGGATCATCTTCTTCGTCACGTATCGCATCACTCAGGTAACTCAGGATTATCTGCATTTGCTCCGCGTAGGGCCTCATCTGCTGTATGGCTTCCTGGGCCCTTCGAAGCTTGGCTGCAGATACCATTTTCATGGCAGATGTGATCTGCCGGGTAGAGCTTACCGAAGCAATCCGGTTCCGTATTTCCTTCAGGTTTGCCATTTATTTTTTTACCTCGTACTTGGCTGCAATCTCACGTGCTACATTATCAAGAACATCTTCCTCCTTACTGCTGATAACGCCGCTTCGCAAAGTTGCAAGCAGGTCTTTATGTTTGAGTTCGAGGAAATCAAGGTATTCCGTCTCAAATTCCTTTACTTTCTCAATCGGTACATCTGCCAGGAGTCCATGAGTTCCACAGAATATAATCGCGATCTGCTTCTCAACCGGCATTGGGGCATATTGTCCCTGCTTAAGAATCTCAACGTTTTTTGCACCCTTATCAAGTATCGAAAGGGTGGCCTTATCGAGATCGGATCCGAATTTTGCAAACGCTTCAAGCTCCCGGTATTGTGCCTGGTCAAGTTTCAGGGTACCTGCCACTGATTTCATAGCCTTAATTTGAGCATTTCCTCCCACACGTGAAACTGATATACCTACATTGATCGCCGGCCTCACCCCTGCATTAAACAGGTTCGATTCAAGGAAAATCTGTCCATCGGTAATTGAGATCACATTGGTCGGAATATAGGCGGAAACATCTCCCGCCTGGGTTTCAATAATGGGGAGGGCCGTAAGAGATCCTCCTCCCTTGACCAGGGGTTTCAGTGCATCTGGAAGGTCATTCATCTGGGCTGCAATCTCATCGGATTCAATAACTTTAGCTGCCCTCTCGAGCAATCTGGAGTGAAGATAAAAAACATCTCCGGGATAAGCTTCCCTTCCGGGGGGCCTTCTGAGCAGAAGGGATACTTCACGGTAGGAAACGGCCTGTTTTGAAAGATCATCATAGATAATCAATGCCGGTCTGCCGGTATCCCGGAAAAACTCTCCGATCGTACACCCTGCAAAGGGAGCATAGAACTGGAGTGCGGCCGGATCAGCAGCAGTAGCCATTACAATCACGGTATAATTCATGGCGCCGTGATGTTCAAGAGTTGCAGCAATGTTAGCAACGTTTGTTCCTTTTTGTCCGATTGCAACATAAATACAGTAAACTGTTTCCCCTTTGTCGTAAAATTCCTTTTGATTTATGATGGTGTCAATTGCGATGGCAGTCTTACCGGTCTGTCGGTCACCGATAATCAGCTCACGTTGTCCCCTTCCAATCGGGATCATAGCATCAATTGGCTTTAGTCCGGTCTGCAGAGGTTCATTTACGGGCTGACGGTAGATAACGCCGGGAGCTTTCCTCTCAAGTGGCAAAGCTATAGT
>DRHS01000144.1 GCA_011053095.1 Bacteroides sp. | reverse complement strand
GATAATTGACCATCTTTAAATCCTCAGGGAAAATTGGAAGTATCTGCTGCATATCTGATTTTCCGGCAAATTTACGACATTTTATGTCTGCGACATAAACGGCGTAACGGACTGGTCTCCAGGGTGGGGATCAGGAGGTCTGAATCTGGAAATCCTCTCTTGCATTATTATGGGGTTCTACAAGTTGCTGAAGAAGAGTCTCAATGGTTTCCGCCTGTTCGGGATTCGGGATATGCAGGAAAGTGGATGCAATCCAGTTTTCCCAGTTGGTCTCATCCACACCCCACATATCAATGTAGTTGTCCATCTGGCAAAGAACCTCGAAGTAGAATGTTGAATTCAGTGGAACATGTTCAAATACTCCTCCAACCGTGTATGTAAATTCCTCACCATTGTCACTGAATATGGACATTAGTTTTCCGATGGGGTCCTCTTCTCCAAAATAAATACTGGCTATGCGGTCATCAATAAGGATATTTTGCCTGTCCCGTATGGCCCCGGCAGATCCTTTTATAACCGGGACAGTGAACAGATCCATGAACACAGGGTCTACATATCCTATTCTTTTGCTGAAGTTGTCAATTCCCACTTTAAGGGGGGAATAGGAACCAGTATACCGGATGACCTGTTCAACCCCGCTGAAATTTTCCCCTATCATTGAGCCTATAGGCAATGGGGTTGCACTGTATTGTTGCTGCTGCCCCTGCACTTCCCTGGAAAAAATCACCTTATAAATCTCCGATCCGTTAACATGATGCTTATCCCAGTCGGCATCGTATTTACTGTTCAGGTAGGCGACGATGCAGATGGCAAGGGCCACCCCAAGGGTAATAATATTGATCAGTACGAACAGCGCATTGCGGGAGATGCTGCGCAGGGTAACCTTCAGATAATTCCGGAACATAGTGGTAGTGTTTATTTGTACCTGAAGATGATTTTGTCATAGATGATCAGCAGGGTACAGGTCAGTACGCCCAGGCCCATAAGGATCAATCCGAAAAGTGGCGGATTATAGTTTAACCACAGGTATTGGGTCAGCTCCGCCACGTTCATACCCATTCCTTTGGCAGCGGCCTGCATATAGTCATTCTGGCTGAAACTCTCCGAGATTGCGGGGATATCCAGTCCCCACCGTGCAACTTCCTTGTTAAGCATTACAAATTTGTCTGCTGTAAGCTCATAGATTTTACCCGAGAGGAGTCCCGCGAAAAGATTCCCCGCTGCAATAGGAAGGAAATAGGTGCCCATATAAAGGGCTGCCTTATCTTTTGGGGCAATCCTACCCACATATTCAAGGACTTTCGGGGAAAAAGACATCTCCCCGAGGCTGAAGATAAAGATTGATAAAACCAGGAACCAGCCGTTCCTTGTCATCATAGCCAGGGTGATTCCGATTGCATTAATAAGGAAGCCTGCGATCATTGTATTGATTGGCTTAAAACGTATCACCAACCTTGAGATCAGAATCTGGAAAGCCACGATGAACAGGGCATCCATTGTGATTAGTTTTTCAGCGAGTATGGTCCCCTCATTTGTAGAGATTGCGTCGGCAAACCCCGGGAAAATCCCATGAATACTATCGTATATTACTCCCGTATCAATCCATTGATCAATGTAGACAGGAAGGCTGAAAAATATCTGCCAGAAGACTGTCCAGCCCGCTATGATTATGAGGAGGAAAAGTGTGAATTTAACATCCTTCAGGGCAATATAGATATTGCGAAAGGCCTGTCTCAGCCCTTCCATGAAAGGTTCTTCTGTTTGAACCCTGTCCGGTTCCTTATAGAATATCAGAACGATGATCAGGTTAAGAAGGATGGCGGCGGCTGACATAATAAACACGTAGCTCCAACTGATCTCACGCAACTCGGATGCTACAATGGGACCAATGAGTCCCCCGATATTTACAATCATATAAAATATCCCAAAGCCCACAGATGAGTTTGATTCATCCGTAGTTCTTGCGATTGTAGCCGAAATAATTGGCTTGAAAAGGGCAGCACCAATTGCAACATAGAAGAAGGTCAGGAAAACACCTGCAAAAGAACTTACCTGTCCCATCAGGTAATAGCCGCTTGAAAGGACAGCAAATGCAATTATCAGAATCTTTTTATAACCGAAACGGTCAGCGAGGGATCCTGTAATGACCGGCAGGAAATAAAGGATGGCATTCACAATTCCCATTACCATACCCTTCTCCACCTGGCTAAATCCCAGAGCACCAGTCTCCTGAGATCCTGTCAGGTACAAGGCCAGCAGGTTAAATACGCCGTAATACGCCCACCTTTCAAATACTTCAAGTGTATTAGCGGCCCAGAATGTCCGTGGGAATTGGGTTTTTTTCAAGAACATAATCGGATACAGAAATCTGAAAATCGCCTCAATATTAGCTATTTTTTTTTAATGAGACTATTCAATTTTCCAACAGTCCCATGTTTAAACAGTGTACGTTCCCCGGCTGTATACGGGGCAGCTTATGCCTTCATTTTGTAGTAAAAATAGGAAGTCTTATTTTTTACATCATCGAAGGTATATACCTCCTTGTCGCGGTGGAATTCAAAATAACTCAGAAGGGCAAAATCACCGGCGCACATTGTTGCATGGAAAAACATGACGGATACATAGGTATAGGAAGCATATCCTGTAACCCATATAAATCCGTAAAGGTTAAGCAGGCTTACCACAACAAAGGGAGACAAGGCGAGAAAGATAAAGCCTTTCCGGTTGGTCACAAAATCATCAGCCACAGCATAAAATGCGAAATGTCTCAAAACTGCTCCAAAACGTATCTTCCTGGCCCCCAGGATAAAATACCCGATGGCATGGATCAGTTCATGCAGTGGGATTACGATTGTCAGGGAAATGATCAGCCCGTAAAGAAATTGTTTCAAAAGGGAGACCCAGTTCATATTATTGACAACAATTCCATATGCAAAAGCAGACCATTGCAAGAGGAAAAAACCTATAATAAGGATTGTATAGAAAGCCATACTCCGTGTGCGCTTTCGGATATATTCTGTTGCGAACTCAACAATCTGGTCATAATGGAGTTTGTCAAGCAGCTTAAAGCGGGGATCTGAACGGATATTATCGACCGAAAGGCGCATTTTACAAAGTAACCATTTTAAGATGGCTTAACAAGCCTGCCCATAAAAATAATACTGCCTGACTGATGATCCCTGATCAGATATAGAAAAGGATGATCTGCATTGAATACGAGCGGATCTTCTCTTAGAGCGGACTTTAAACTAATAATGGCAGCGGTTGCAGCAGCTGCCTCTGTGCCGTTTTCACTAACCTCAATAAAGGCCATATGAATCACCTCATCTATATAGAGATTCCTCTCACCGGTCATTCCTGAAAAATCTGCACCTCTTTCAAATGCAAGGTTCATTCCCATGGATGAGAGCTCATTCTTCAGGTTTAATTTTAATTCCAGTGTAAATTTTGGAAGGGAGACAGACACTTCGGTATCTGTAAATTGTGATTCTAACCTGTTAAGCCGATCGTTATCCAATACCCGGCTTATCATTTTCCAGGCTTCGATGGACTTCGGCAGCAGAATTGTCATGGACAGCCTTTCTCCCCTGTATGGAAACCGGACCGCCTGGATTTCCTCATCCTCATAATAGGGAAGGGTTTTATTGAGATGCATAAATTCCGTCCGGACAGATTTCTGTGAACTGACATGAAAAATTGAGGGGGCAGTCAGGTTCTTATCAAATGGCCACATCCACTTCCCGTTAAAATATATTGCATTCGTCAGGACCATCCTTGTATTTGCTGCCAGTACCCCGGGACCTATCAGGTCTTTTATCTTCTCACGGGTGTTCTCTTCCACCCAGTTATTAATCTCAACACGGCTTTTCTCCCTGCTATCATCACGGGTAAAGTCCATTATTGTTAGAGGAGCATCATACCACTTTTCAATTTTGTCTATGTATTGGGGCAGGAAATCAAAATTTTTCTGGGCCCAGATCGCATTCGCCAGACTGATCTCTGTGCCAGGGAGGGTATCGTTTGACAGGATTTGTTTTTTCAGGTCCCATGATGCCTTCTCCACTTTTCCCGGGGGAGGGAAATACAAAACTTCACTCATCTGTTCAGCGGTTTCAGCGGCTGCACCAGAATAAGTCATCGCCAGAACATTACTGATGCTGTAGGGGGAATAAACAATGTTTTCTGATTTAGACTCGATCTGTTTGAACAGATCGATCGAAAAGTGGTTGTTTGATTCCGCGAGGTCTGATGCACTGAATCCGTTTCCCTGCCTTGAAGAGTCTGCAGAAGGCTTCTGTGATTTGCAGGCAGGGAGGACGGCTCCCATGCAAATCAGCATGCAAATTACCGGACCTGTCAGTATGTTGGTTTTAAATATGTTCTGTCTCATGGCAGTATTATTTATTATTCGAATACATAGGAATAACCGCTTGCATGCTTTGCCTTTCTGTAGTAATCTCTGGCTTTCCTTTTATTTTCTTTGTTTGTATAATAACGACTCAGTCCGATGTATGCGTATGCCTTGGTGTAGTTGGCTCTTTCCCCGTAAGGCTCAGCAAGGATAAGTCCCTTCTCATACAGATCCCTGGCCTTTTCGGGGTCACTCATGCCTTTTTCTTCATGAATCCCCCTGAACACAGTACTTTTCATACGGTTATACGAATCGAGTAGCATCATGCTGTCAATTTGTATCAAAGCCCGGTCGTACTGCCTGTTGATCAATAACATCTCTGTATATTTCGAGTGGAAATATGTATTTCCCGGGTATTCCGTGTGAAGGTATTCAGCATACCACAATGCAGAGTCGGGATTATTTTCAAAGTTTATATGAATCATGGAAAGAAACATAGTAGCCTCTACTTTCATAAAGTCCGTTTCAAATGCAGCATCCCTTAGCATTTTCAACCCTTTTTCCCTATCCCCTTTCCTGAAAAAGATCAAAGCGGGCTTGTATATGGGGTAGGCTTCAGGGAAGGCTTCCCTGTAATAATTATAAAGCCCGGTAATGAATAAAAACTCCTGAAAATCCTCCTGGAGCTCAAATCCCTGAAGGATATCCCTGTAGATGGTTTTAAAATGTTTTATGGCACGGGATGACTTCCCGTTATCTGCATAATACATAACGATAAAGCTTCTGGCCATGAGTTCAAAAAATACACCTTCTATGATACAATCCTTTTGTTTAAGGCTGTCTGCCCTTTCCCAGGACAGCTCCATTTCCCATTCAAATTCTTCCGATCCCGGCTTTTCGGGCATTACGGGATAATACTTCCAGTAATAAATGAGTCCCTTGTAGAAAGACGTAATCGGATGATCCGGATACTTATCCTCCAGCATTACAATTACTTCCTCAGCCTCTGAGAATTCAAAATTATAGATATGGTCCATCCCCTGCCGGATATGATGCATGGCTGTGGTATCATGGATTAGTTTATTTGACCATGACATTAGCGGCAGAAAGAGCAGGCATAGAAATACTGCTGATTTTACTGGGAGTTTCTTCATGAAGCTGCCAATTTACAAAAAAGGACCCATAAATTTCTTTAAGAAAATTGATAGATTTGTGGATCGGATTCTAAGCAATATGAAGAAGGACATTCCAAGCATGATGGAGATAGGGGATAAGGTCATAACACTTGATCTGGTCACAGAAAAATTTGTGTGCGATCTGGACAAATGCAAAGGAGTTTGCTGTGTGGATGGTGAGTCAGGAGCGCCCCTTGAGTCGGAGGAGGTTAAGATCCTCGATAAGGAATACCCGGACATCGCACCCTATCTGAGGGATGAAGGGAACAAGGCAATAGAGAAGCAGGGTACCTGGGTGATAGACGTTGACAAAGAGACAGTTACTCCCCTGGTAGATGGCAAGGAATGTGCGTATGCTATTTTTGAAGAAGGAATTGCCAGATGTGGAATTGAAAAAGCATTTGAGGCCGGAGACACGACTTTCAGAAAACCCATATCATGCCATATCTACCCTATTCGTGTAAAGAAGTATCATAGCCTTACAACTCTGAATTACGACCGCTGGAAAATTTGTGATCCGGCAAGGGCATACGGTGAGAAAAATAATGTTCCCGTTTACCGGTTCCTTCGTGAATCTATCATTCGAAAATACGGGGAGGATTTTTATAAGAAACTTGAGATTGTTTCACGTAATGCAGGACAGGAAGCCGATCCGGATGTTAAACTATAACAGAATTAAACAAATACCCCGGCTTTGCCGCAGGTTAATACTCAACTAAAACCAGTATTATGAACCAGGTAAATCAATACATAAAGGAGAACAGGCAACGCTTCCTTGATGAACTTTTTGAACTAATCAGAATCCCCTCCGTCTCAGCCAGGCCTGAGAACAATCCTGACATGCTTAGCATGGCCAGAGCTCTGAAGGACAGCCTTCTTGCGGCAGGAGCGGATAAAGCGGAAGTAATGAAAACCTCCGGACAGCCCCTTGTATTCGGATCCAAGATTGTCGACCCGGCACTTCCGACAGTATTGGTATACGGGCATTATGATGTACAGCCGGCCGAACCACTGGATCTTTGGGATTCTCCACCCTTCGAACCGGAAGTTCGTGATGGCAGGATCTGGGCACGCGGGGCGGATGACGATAAGGGACAACTTTTCATGCATGTCAAGGCTTTTGAATTCATGGTTAAGACCGCACAGCTTCCCTGCAATATAAAATTCATGATCGAAGGAGAAGAAGAGGTAGGATCACCAAGTCTGAAAAAATTCTGTCGGGAGAATACAGAGCTACTGAAAGCCGATGTAATCCTTGTTTCTGATACAACCATGATTGCCAGTGACATACCATCGGTTACTGTGGGACTCAGGGGACTCAGTTACATGGAGGTTGAGCTGACAGGTCCGAACAGGGATCTTCACTCCGGACTCTTTGGGGGAGCCGTAGTCAACCCGGTAAATGCCCTGTGTAAAATGATCGCCTCGCTTACCAATGAGAATAATGAAATCACCATTAAGGGATTTTACGATGATGTAATGGTACTCAGCCGGGAAGAAAGGGATGAGATGGCAAAGGCCCCGTTTGACCTCGAGGAATACAAGGCAGAATTAAACATAGATGAGGTAGATGGTGAAAAAGGTTACTCTTCCCTTGAGCGTACAGGCATCCGTCCAAGTCTTGATGTGAACGGTATCTGGGGTGGTTATATCGCGGAAGGTGCCAAGACCATACTTCCTTCAAAAGCGTATGCCAAGATATCGATGCGTCTGGTTCCAAATCAGGTATCCCATAATATCGATAAACTTTTCGAGGAACATTTTAAATCCATCGCCCCTCCGGGAGTTAAAGTGGAAGTCAGGAGTCTTCATGGGGGACAGGGCTATGTATCCCCAATCGATACGGTGGCTTACAAAGCTGCCAGCAAAGCCATAGAACAAACCTTCGGCAAAAAGCCGATACCCACCCGCAGTGGAGGCAGCATCCCTATCATCTCCGATTTCGAAGAGGTGCTGGGGATAAAGTCTATTCTTCTGGGATTTGGCCTCGAGTCAGATGCCATTCATAGTCCCAATGAGAATTATCCTCTTGAGAATTTCTTTAATGGAATTGAAACCATACCCTGGTTTTTCAAGTTTTATGCAGAGATGAACGGGTAGCGGATTCGTAAATTAGGCTAACTTTGTTTGATTCTATTTAACCTCTAATAATTCAGACAATGGCTCATTTACGATTTCAGGCCCTTCAGGAAGTACTCAGACGGCAACCCATTGAGGTAAAATATCCCTCAAAAAAGATCTCCGATTATTATGGAATCAATGTATTTGATAAGCAGAAGATGCAGAAATACCTTTCCATAGAAGCGTATCGCAGTGTACAGAAATCAATTGACAAAGGAATCCGGATAGACCGGAAAATTGCAGATGGGGTCGCTGCCGGTATGAAAGCCTGGGCAACAGAAAAGGGGGCAACACATTATACACACTGGTTTCATCCACTGACGGATGCAACGGCAGAAAAGCACGATGCGTTTATCGAATTATCCGATACTGATGTTGTTATTGAGAATTTTTCGGGTTCTGCGCTTGTTCAGCAGGAACCAGATGCATCCAGTTTTCCAAGCGGGGGAATTCGTAATACCTTTGAAGCAAGAGGTTATACAGCCTGGGATCCTTCATCTCCGGCATTTATAGTCGACAATACCCTGAGTATCCCTACCATTTTCGTTTCATATACAGGTGAAGCCCTGGATCATAAAACACCCCTGCTGAGATCAATGGCTGCAATTGATAAAGCTGCCACTGAAGTCTGCCTGTATTTTGACCGCAGTGTGACCAAGGTTTATCCTACCCTGGGTTCAGAGCAGGAATACTTTCTCATTGATGATGCCCTTTTTCATGCCCGCCCGGACCTGGTACTTACCGACCGTACCCTTATGGGACATGCTTCGGCAAAGGACCAACAGCTTGAAGATCATTATTTCAGTTCCATTCCCGAACGCGTTTCTGCCTTTATGAAGGATTTTGAAATTGAGGCCTACAAGCTCGGGATACCAGTTAAAACAAGGCACAATGAAGTTGCACCAAACCAGTTCGAATGTGCTCCAATTTTTGAGGAGGCCAACCTGGCCACAGATCATAACCTGCTGCTAATGGACCTTATGAAAACCATATCACGCAGGCATAGTTTCAAGATACTTTTTCATGAAAAACCATTCGCTGACGTTAACGGATCAGGAAAACACTGCAACTGGTCACTTGTCACAGACAATGGCATTAACCTGCTGGCGCCCGGAAAAACCCCGCGCACAAACCTGCTGTTCCTGACCTTCCTGGTAAATACTGTGAAAGCCGTGCATGAACATGCAGATTTGCTAAGGGCAACTATTTCATCCGCAGGCAATGCTCATCGTCTTGGAGGCAACGAGGCCCCACCGGCAATCATGTCTGTATTTCTGGGGGACAGGGTTTCCAAAATGCTTGACCTGATTGAGCAGGAAGTGACTGAGCGGAAAATGACCCCGGATGAAAAGACAGAACTTAAACTTAACATCGGGAAGATTCCCCAGATTTTACTTGACAATACCGACCGCAACAGGACCTCCCCATTCGCATTCACTGGTAACCGGTTCGAATTCAGGGCCGTGGGCGCATCTACCAATGTAGCATCTCCAATTATTGCACTCAACAGCGCAGTTGCCGACCAACTCGTGAAATTCAATAGTGAGGTTCAGGTTCTGATGAAAAAGAAGGTAAAAAAAGACGAGGCCATTTTCCAGGTTCTTCGTAAATACATCATCGAATCCAAACCCATCCGCTTCGAGGGTAATAATTACGGTAAAGAGTGGATCAGGGAAGCAGCAAAAAGAAAACTGTCAAACATAAAGGATGTACCTGAATCTATGGATGCATTTCTATCACAAAAGACCATCGATATGTACAGCAGGCAGGGAGTTCTAGACAAACGTGAGCTGGAAGGAAGGACAAAGGTCAGGCTTGAAATGTATACCAAGAGGATTCAGATTGAAGCCAGGGTACTGGGTGATATTGCTATCAACCATATCCTGCCTACAGCAATAAAGTATCAGAGTGAGCTGATCGAGAATGTAAGGGGTCTCAAGGAGATTTTTGATGAAGATGAGTACAGGGAGCTTTCTGCAGCCAGGCTTGACAGGATCAAGGAGATCACAGGTCATATTTCAGGGATTATGGCAAAAGTCGGGGAAATGATAGAAGAGCGAAAAAAAGCGAACCGGATAGAAGATACACGCAAAAGAGCCGGTACATATAGTATTAAAGTCTATCCATACCTGGCTGATATCCGTGAACATATTGACAAGCTTGAATTAATAGTCGACAATGAAACCTGGCCACTTCCAAAATACCGGGAGTTGTTGTTTGTAAGGTAATCTAAAAAACATATATTATTTCAGTCTTTTTTCCGTTACATATTTTACCTGATGGGTATATTGTAAAAATCAACTAATTTTATAACGGTTAATGACCCGATAACATGAAACACCTGATATATTTATTAATAGCGTGTGGGATTCTGCTAATTCCTATTGAAAGTCATGCACAGAGAAAAAAGGATCAGACTGCAAAAGCAAGGGAAGCGTATGCTGCAGGTGAGTATGTAGTAGCTATCGACCTTTTTAAGGATGCCTACAATAAGGTTAGCGATAAGGAAGTAAAGAGTGAATTAATATTTTTAATTGCAGAGTGTTATCGCCTCACCAACCAGCCGGATAAGTCCGAACTCAGGTATAAACAGGCAATTCAGAAAGAATATCCCAATCCCATAATCTACCTGCGCTATGCGGATGCACTTCGGATGGATGAGGCT
>DRHS01000143.1 GCA_011053095.1 Bacteroides sp. | reverse complement strand
TTACCTCTCCTTCCTTGAGTCCCAGTCTATCCATAACCCCTGAAATACGGTCCGAACCAAACAGCCTCATCAGGTTATCTTCAAGGGATGCATAGAACTGAGAGGATCCGGGGTCTCCCTGCCTTCCTGCACGTCCCCTGAGCTGCCTGTCAACCCTCCTGGACTCATGTCTTTCCGTACCGATAATAGCTAGTCCACCAGCAGCAACAACTTCCCGAGTAAGCTTTATATCTGTCCCCCGACCCGCCATATTGGTAGCTATTGTAACGGCACCGGCCTTCCCGGCTCCGGCAACAATATCTGCTTCCCTGGCATGCAACTTCGCATTCAACACGTTATGATCGATTTTCCGGATCTTAAGCATGCGGCTCAATAGTTCGGATATTTCTACCGAAGTGGTACCAACCAGTACCGGTCTTCCGCCTCTCACAAGATTCACGATCTCTTCGATAGCTGCATTGTACTTTTCACGTACTGTCTTATAAACCAGGTCCTCCCTGTCATCTCTGACAATAGGCCTGTTTGTCGGAATAACCACAACATCCAGTTTATAGATATCCCAGAGTTCTCCGGCTTCCGTTTCAGCTGTACCGGTCATACCGGCAAGCTTTTTATACATCCTGAAATAATTCTGTAATGTGATTGTGGCAAAAGTCTGTGTTGCGGCTTCGACCTTAACATTTTCCTTTGCTTCTATGGCCTGGTGAAGTCCATCCGAATACCTTCTCCCTTCCATGATACGTCCGGTCTGCTCATCAACAATCTTCACCTTATTATCCATAAGAACATATTCAACATCCAGCTCAAACAGAGTATATGCTTTGAGTAACTGGTTAATAGTATGTACACGCTCCGACTTCACTGCATAATCCTGAAGCAGAGTGTCCTTTTTTTTCAGCTTCTCCTCGCTTGACATCTCGGATTTTTCAAGTTCAGCAATCTCAGAACCTATGTCCGGCAAAATGAAAAAATCTGAATCATCGGATGAACTGGTGATCAGATCAAGTCCCTTATCAGTTAACTCTATGCTGTTGTTCTTTTCGTCAATTATAAAGAACAGCTCATCTGTAACCTTGAACATATTCTTACTGTTCTCCTGCATATAAAAATTCTCGGTCTTCCGCATGAGGGACTTATTTCCTTCCTCGCTCAGCATCTTGATAAGTGCCTTGTTTTTAGGCAATCCTTTGAATGCCCGCAGCATTAGAAGTCCGGCCTGTTCGCTATCCTCTTTATCCTCTTTGCTCAGGCTCTGCTTGGCTTGGGGAAGGATGGTATTGATAAACTTTCGCTGGGCATTTACAATCTTCTCAATCTTGGGTTTCATCTCCTGGAACTGCTGGTCATCGCCCCTTGGAACGGGACCGGAAATGATCAGGGGTGTTCTCGCATCATCTACAAGAACAGAGTCTACCTCATCAACAATGGCGTAATTATGGGGCCTCTGAACAAGGTCTGCAGGCGACTTGGCCATATTGTCACGCAGGTAATCAAATCCAAATTCATTATTCGTGCCGAATGTTACATCGGCCAGGTATGCTTTGCGCCTTTCATCTGAATTGGGCTGGTGCTTATCGATACAATCCACTTTTAGTCCGTGAAACTCGTACAGAGGTCCCATCCATTCAGCATCCCGTTTTGCCAGGTAGTCGTTAACGGTAACGATATGAACTCCCCTCCCGCTCAGGGCATTAAGAAAAACCGGCAGGGTAGCAACCAGGGTTTTCCCTTCCCCTGTAGCCATCTCTGCAATTTTACCCTCATGGAGTACTACTCCACCGATCATCTGGACATCATAGTGTACCATATCCCAGGTAATCATAGTTCCCCCGGCCATCCATTCACTCATCCACTGTGCCTTATCTCCTTTTATCACAAGGCTGTCACGTCCCGCAGCCAGGTCCTTGTCATAATCGTTTGCCACAACCTCCAGGTAATCATTGTCTTTAAACCTGCGGGCAGTCTCCTTTATTATGGAAAATGCAACCGGGATGGATTCATCCATGGACTGAATGAGCTTATCATCAATATCTTTTTCAAGTTTTTCAATCTGGTCATAGATCCTTTCCTTCTCCTCCACATCCATCTGAGGATCTTCCATTTTAACTTTTAAATCATCGATCTCCTTTTGCTCCTCAGCGACAGATCCCCGGATCTTATCCTTCAGTTGCACTGAAGCTTCCCTGAGCTCATCATTGCTCATTTTCTCTACGATTGCAGTCTCTGTATTGAATTTTTCAACATAAGGCTGGAGCGACTTGAG
Source organism: Bacteroides sp. (assembly GCA_011053095.1). GTDB lineage: Bacteria > Bacteroidota > Bacteroidia > Bacteroidales > SM23-62 > SM23-62. Next base: position 49,484 of record DRHS01000143.1, on the reverse strand, counting down.
ATCCCGATCTGACTTTGAACCAAGAAACTTACCTACTACTTTTTCTACAATGCTCATTATATTATTCTTTACTCTTCAATTTTAACGCCTGTAAAATTAGTTTATTTTACAGAATATCCCCAACTAAAAAAAGCAGTGATTATCCGCCTGATTTATGGCATAATTTGATTATTTTGTAATATTGTATTTGGATCATATAATAACAGACCTATGAAAAAGACAGTTCTGCATCTTATTCTCTTTTGTCTGGTAAGCGCTATAGCCTACCCACAGTCCGGTACAGGCCCGAATTCAGACCTCAAAAGCCAGGTTTTACCCGGCGATCCTGAATATTTCCTGGGTTACAAACCCGCACCTTTTAAAATAAACTATCAGAAAAGGCCGGCAAGCGACATGCGCTATAAAAGTGCAGCCGCATTGCCAGCAATGTTAGATCTGAGACTCGAGGAACGAGTAACGGGGGCAAAAAATCAGGGAGAAGGGAATTATGGTGGAAACTGTACAGCATTTTCAAGCATCGGTTCAATTGAGTCAAGATGGCTAAGCATGGGGTTTCCCGAGGTTGATCTCTCGGAGCAGAACCTGGCTGCCTGTTATGGATTCGATGAGGAGAACTGGGGATACGGCCAGGGAGCAAACCAGTTTGTAAACAGTGCCTACCTGACCCGCCTAAATGGGCCTGTACTTGAAGAGGACGACCCCTATAACGTTGATATTCACCCCTGTAAGGATGACCTGGAACCGGCCGCACTGATACCCGATTCACGCTGGCTTCCTGTACGTGATTTTGAACTGTTGAAACACACTGTATACTATTATGGTGCTGTTTACGTGGGAATTCACTGGGATGTCAGTGGGGGAAGTTTCAATGCGAGTGATAATACCTATAATTATGCAGGGAATAACGCCGCAAATCATGCCGTACTTGTGTGCGGATGGGATGATGCCAAGACCACAGCCGGGGGAACGGGTGCCTGGATCGTCAAGAACTCATGGGGTACAGGCTGGGGAGACAATGGATTCTTCTATATTTCCTACCAGGATTCACAGTTTGCAGGAGACGAGATGGCTTATTTCCCTGTACGATGGGAAAACAATGATGTGGATACCATATTCATGCACGATGAACTCGGGTTCACCGGAACAATCCCTGCTCCCAATACATCTCAATTTTTTGAACTGGCAAAATTCAATGTACTTTCCTCCCATCTTGTTACCCATGTAGGGGTTGCAGTCCCTGAACCTGAAACGGTGCTGGATTTTAATGTCTATGATGATTTTGACGGTGAGAACCTGTCTAACCTGATTGGCAGCAGGAGTGGAATTTACGTGGAGATTCCGGGAATTTATACTTTCGCCCTTCCAGTAAAGGTGGAGGATGATTTCTATGTCGAGGTTAAACGGGAAGTTGGTAATAATGAGGTCAATTATCCGGTTGAGTCCGTTGATCCGGGATTTAGCGATCCCATATACAATCCAGACGCTAATTGGTTTAAAAGGGAAGAGGCCGGAGCCTGGAGATCCACATTTTTTGAAGCAACAGGAGGTGGTTTTAATCTTACAGTCAGGGCTTATGCAAAGAAAACAGATGGCCCACGTGCCTTATTTACTGCCAATAAAACTCAGGCCTGTATTTCTTCAGAGGTTGTGTATACCTATCTTGAAAACAACGAGGCCACTTCTTTTTCGTGGGACTTTGGTGAGGGATCTGATATTGCCACTGCTGATACCAAGGGACCCCATACTGTGAAATATACGACCCAGGGAACGAAAACCGTTACCCTGATCGTCAATGGTCCGGGAGGTGCTGACACTACCATACGCCATGATATTGTCGATGTAGGTGTGGCAATTCGCGTTAATATCCTAAGTTCGAAAATTGCATTTCCATTTGGTGAATCCGCTGAGATCACTGCCTATGGAGCAGACAATTATGCCTGGACTCCTTCAAACATCCTGGATCAGTCATCCGGGCAGACTGTTATTGTAACACCCCCGGATATTGGGACCTATGCTTTAATTGTTAGTGGTACCCAGGGACTTTGTGCAGGCACAGATACCATTATAGTGAATTCCACATTTAAGCCAACAAATGATGATATGTGCGATGCATTATTGATAGGACCCGGCGGAACGGCTGGAATATTCTCGACTGAATTTGCCAGCGCGCAAGAGGATGAGCCGGCCCCGGATGAGGGTCAGGGAGGTGGAGATTGCCTGAAGCCTATGACCTGGTGTTACGAAGATGGGGTGCAGGTGAACAATTCCCTCTGGTTCTATTTTTACGGTCCTGAAACCGGACTGGCCTCCATACGTACAACAGGTATTGACGGTATGGATAACCAGATCGCTGTCTACCGTGCCGATAACTGCATTAACATTATAAAGGACAGTCTTAAAGCTGCCAACGATGATTATAATGAAACTGTTCCCGAGGGACTTTCAGGTACAATTGATGGTCTCGAAGTCATTCCAGGCGAAAAGTACTATTTGCAGATTGACGGAAGTTTCGGCGGTGCAAAAGGAAGTTTTGAGCTCAGCCTGTATGGCTACTTTACGGGAGAGGAAGAAATTGAAAGTTATGGAAAGGGCGATGCTGCGCTTAATGTCTATCCGAATCCCGGGACTGATGTGTTCAACATTCACCTTAAGGATGCAGGTTCATCGGATATTGAGATTTTGTTGTATAACCTTAACGGACAATTGATTATGCATAAAAAATTCCAAGGCATTCGTGGGGAAATCCTCACAAGACTTGATATAAGTAATCAGCCTGGAGGTATTTATCATCTCCGTGTTATGGATGGAAACCGCATCATGGACAGAAAGCTGGTAAAAAGATAGCCCTCAGAATTATAGAACAAGAATAGATCCTGGCCGGATAGGATGAAACCTATCTTGCCAGGATTACTTTTTTCATGATCGACTGGTTGCCGGAGGAAAATTTCATCACATAAACCCCATTCGGAAGATCTCCAAGCTCAAAATACTGGCTAAAACTCAGGCCGGGCGAAGCATATGATTCAGTAAATATCTGCCTCCCGGTCATATCCAATAGGCTAATATTCAGCGCGTTCTCCTCTTTCATCAGCTGCATGTTTACCGTAAGTATCCCAGTAGTAGGATTTGGGAATAATTCAATAGCATCAGACACTATGGAGATATCCCCTGTGCCGGTAACAAGAGGTTTGATTTCAATATTATCGATCACCCATCCCCAACCAGACTGATAGGGGTCTATAACAAGAAGGAAACGGATAAGAACAATATCTCCTTCCTCGAAATGCGAAGAAGAAAACAGGTTTACCCGGTGCTGCCTCATTTGGGACTCATCGGGAACGGCCGTCGAAAGGTAAGCTGCTGGATTCTGCTTGTTAGGATCTGTGAAATCGTTTGACCAGGCTGACCAGTAACGGCAGTCGTAACCCAGAATAAACGGTTGCCAGGAATTTCCACCATCCTTTGATCCTTCAATGATTACATAATCCCAAAAATTTTCATCACCCCATTTGGATCCTGGATCACCATCTTCAATATAGGCTATTTCATCAAAACTAAGCTGCATCATACCCGGGTTCAGCCGGACAGGTACTTTAAGTTGTGCAAAGACCTGATCTCTCCCATCGTCTGTATTCGGAGATGGATATGGATGGTCGGTATGCAGTCCATAGGATGAGAACCCAGCCGGTTTGCTATGGTAGAACCTGTCAACCAGAAAGTCTTCAATGCCGGATTCAAGATCGTTATAATAATAATCTACAAAAGGTGGTACATCTTCAACCTTGAATTCATGATATCCTGTTGCAGGATGATAGGTTGTATGTTTTGAGACCGAACCGTCCACTGCCTTTATGCGATATTTAATTATATCATCCGCCTTTACATTTTCAGGACCGAAAATAAAGTATCCCTTATAATCAGAGAGGGTATCAAATTCAAGGTTAACAGGAGTCTGATCCACATCGTTGATCTTGTATTCAACCTGGGTAATATCAAGTCCCAGATTATCCCATATCCCTGCCTTAACCTCAACCGTATCATATGTTGTAAGAATAAATTGTATGGGGGTATGAGTTATCGAAGGAGGGGAATTATCCGGTCCGACTTCAAACCCAAAAGAATTTGAAGGTGCATTGGCAGGCATGCTGTATACCCGGCTGAATGTATCCAGGGTCATAATATAATAATTAACTGTGGTACCAACAGATGGAACCGGGATATCAGCACTGTACTCACTGCCCGTACCGGTCATTGCGACGGAATCGAGGGACTGAAATCCATTAAAAGAATAGAATAGTTTTTGTGATCCGTCCTGAATCCCCATATCTCCATAAATTGATGCTGAAACTGTAAACGGCTCATTAATTGTCTCCCTGTCTTTTAATGTATCATGAAGGATATAGGTATGCACCCATCCCATCTCAAACATCATGTAGGTTGCAATGGGACCGGGATCATGGGGAGAGGGCCCTGTACCCGTAGAAAAGGTCATCAGTGCATCTACTCCATGATTAACCAACTGATATCTGGTTTCCAAATGATAGAGGCTGTTTCCGGCTTTCCATGTTGAGGGGATAAACATATTGGGACCGGGTTCTTCTCCCGGGAGTTCTCTTGTTATTATGGGACTTTTGAATATTACAGGGGGTGATGTGAGTGCTTCGCCAAGCTTTTTGGATGGGTTAGGAAAAACAAGTGTATCGGAAATTTTTTCTCCTGATTCGTTTTCCAGGAATCCGTCAAAAACACTCGGAATGCTCAGACCATAACCAATACCCTGTTCATCTACTGAATGATAACCGTAGAAGCCGAGTCCATGAGCCATTTCATGAAGTACCACTGAAAGGAAATCATACCTGTCATCCGGTGTTTCTCCATCTGTCCTAAAATACCAGCTCAGGTTCTCACTATATTCCATTAGCATATCATATTCATTCCCGTTCAGGTTCCTCTGAAGTAGTTTTTCTGCAAGCGCCTGAGTATAAACCCTTTTACCCAGGTATCCATTATTGTCAAGAATGTACGGAGGCCATGCCGGAGAAGTTGCACCCAGCACCCCCTCATCGAGATCTGAAAACACCACCTTGACTGTAATAGGCACTGGTGAATAAATAAGAGACCCCCAGATTTCACCTGCTTTTTGAAGAGCTGGTAAGAGCAGGGATGAAGGTGAATTCACGATTATAAAATTAAATTTTGCCCCGGCTTCCTGTCCCGATTTAAGTCTTGAGGTATAAGCCTCGGGAGGGGGGAAATATCCCACATTCAGTGAATCCGAATAATAACAGATTATCTTATGAGATTCTTTATCGGTACGGTGCTTATGCTGTGCCGTGACTGTATTTAAAGTCCCCTGCAACAAAACTGAGGCTGCCAGCAACACCATCATCCACTTTTTCATACTATTTTTCTATTTTTGAATATATTCGCGAAGTCTAAATTAACTGTAAAATTAGCATTATGTACTATAAAATCAGTTGTCTCAGGGGTATTAACGCATTTTTAATAGTTTTTGTTTCCCTGCAGATAATTTCCTGTACGGGCAGTTCAAAATTTACAGCAGATAAACTCCTCATTGAAATGGAGAAAACATCCTGCTACGGCCAGTGTCCTGTATATACCGTAAAAATTGACGGAGATGGTAATGGCCTTTTCAAAGGAGTAGAGAATACGGACTATGTGGGACTTTTTACTTTCCGGATTTCCACCGACGAGCTCAGTAGACTGATATCTTCATTTGAAGAGGTCGGATTTTACGATCTTGAAGACCGGTACTATAAAAATGTCACGGATCTCCCAACTGTATACCTCACCTACCGAAAAGAGGGAAAGGAAAAGAGGATCATGGATTACTATGGTGCTCCGCAAGCACTAAAATCCCTTGAAAAAAAAATACAATCCCTTGTCCTTTCCAAAAAAATGAAGAAGGTGGAATAGGAGCCTGACTGGTAAAACAAACCTGAGTATCCTTCAACATAGATTGCCGAAGCCTTTCTGAAACCTTACTCTGCTGGGGCCTCCCCTCCCCCTGAGCGCATTCCCAAAATATCACGGTCGAACATGTAAAGATGGTCCCCGGCCAGCTTAAGCCTGTCAATGATTGATTTAACGGAGGCCTCCTCTTCAATCTGCTCAGTGACAAACCACTGTATCCAGCTATGTGTGGTATGGTCATTTTCCTCGATGCATACCTGCACTATCTCATTGATTGAAGCACTTATGAATCTTTCGTGCTCAAACACCTTTTCAAATATTTCACCTGCAGAGCCGAATTCAGCAGGTGGTTCCTTGACGGTAATGATCTTTGCCTGTCCATCCCGCTCAGTTATATATCTGATCAATTTCAGCATGTGCATGCGTTCCTCCTCAGCCTGCAGGTATAACCACTCGGCAATACCTCCGAGTCCCTGGTTTTCCGCCCATGTAGCCATGGATAGATACAGATGGGAAGAGTAACCTTCCTTATCCACCTGTACATTGAGAATATCTTCTACTTTTTTTTGTAACATTTCTGTTCTGTTAAAGTTTATTTTCAAAAGGATGATTACATATTCTTGATAATTTCAGTCCCGAATTCAGAACATTTCAATTTTGTGGCACCTTCCATGAGACGCTCAAAGTCGTAGGTCACCCTCTTACTTGCGATGGCTGCCTTGAGTCCCTTAATAATCAGGTCAGCAGGTTCCTGCCAGCCCATGTATTCGAACATAAGGACACCGGATAGTATTACAGACCCCGGATTAACCTTATCCTGTCCCGCATATTTTGGTGCTGTTCCATGTGTAGCTTCAAAAATTGCATGTCCCGTTTCATAATTAATATTAGCACCGGGCGCGATTCCTATTCCACCCACTATGGCCGCAAGTGCATCCGATATATAATCACCGTTAAGGTTCATTGTTGCAATCACTGAATATTCGGCCGGCCTGGTAAGTATCTGCTGGAGGAAAGCGTCGGCTATAACATCTTTAATTAATAGCTTCCCTCCGGCAAGGGCTTCATCCTGTGCTTTATTGGCAGCGGGCGTACCATCCTTTTCTGCAATCCTGTCATACTCGAGCCAGGTAAACACCTTATCACCAAATTCTTTCTCCGCTACCTCATACCCCCAGAGTTTAAATTGTCCCTCGGTGAATTTCATAATATTTCCCTTGTGAACCAGGGTAACTGAAGGCAGGTTATGATTCAGAGCATGAGTAATTGCAGCCCTTACAAGACGGAATGTCCCTTCCTTGGAAATTGGCTTGATACCAATGGAGGTTGATTCCGGAAAGCGGATTTGGGTAACTCCCATTTCCTTTTGCAGGAAATCCTTAACCTTCTGGTTTTCTTCTGTTCCACTGAGCCATTCAATACCGGCATAAATATCTTCAGTGTTCTCCCTGTAAATAACCATATCTGTTGTTGTAGGATCTTTTACGGGACTTGGAACACCCGGGTAATGGCGCACAGGACGCAAGCAGGTGTAAAGGTCGAGGATCTGTCTGAGTGCTACATTAAGGGAACGAATACCTCCTCCAACCGGGGTAGTCAGTGGTCCCTTAATGGCGACAAGATACTCTCTGAGAATATCCAGTGTTTCCTTCGGGAGCCACTCGCCTGTTTTCTTAAACGATTTTTCCCCTGCAAGTACTTCCTTCCAAACAATCTTTCTTTTTCCCCCATATGCTTTTTCAACTGCGGCATCAAAAACCCGCACTGAGGCCGCCCATATGTCCGGACCTGTTCCATCTCCCTCAATAAATGGGATTACCGGATCGTCAGGTACTTGTATCTGTCCGTTTTGTATGGTTACTTTTTGTCCTTCCATAATGTGATTTAGTTTAGTGTGTTCAAAATTAATAAAAGCTTATTCAAAATCAAGGTTAAACCGTTCCTTCAGCTTTCCCAATTCTGGATTTTTCTTCAGCATATGATCATATTTCTCTTTCGAAGTATAAAGAGTGTTTTTCTGTTCCTCTTCCTCACTGACAACGGGTAAAAGTTTAAACTGATTGTTCTGCAGGGCCTTTTCCAGGTAGCCGGTGAGATCCGGTTTAATATCCCTTATAAATTCTTCAAGCTGTGCTGAATTGCTCAGCTCAAGCTCTATTTGTAAAGCATCACCCAGTGAAGGCAGATGGTGCTTCAGGCTGTTAGCCATCCTGGGTTTTTCGTCTTTAATGCTATCGGTAAATGCATGCCAGTGTTTAATAAGATCATCCTGGTGGAAAGGATTGGTTAAAACCGGAATCTCCTTCTCCTCCTCATCTTTATCATCTGCCTTCCTCTTATGAACTCCGTTAATAGCATCTTTAATGGAAGGAAGATCTCCGGGTCCTCGCCATGATGAACGCTGGGTCGTTGAAGGGGGGATCTTTCCGGGTTCAGGTTCGGGTTTAGATTCTGGTTCAGTCCTGACAGCAGGCTCCGGCTCTGTCTTAACATCTGGCTTCGGATCAGTCCTTGCTGCTGGCTTCGATTCAGTCCTGACAGCAGGCTCCGGCTCTGTCTTAACATCTGGCTCCGGATCAGTCCTTGCTTCTGGCTTCGGTTCAGTCCTGACAGCAGGCTCCGGCTTTGTCTTAACAGAGGGTTCTTGGTCAGTCTTGACATTGGGCTCAGGCTCTGTCCTGGCTTCAGACTTAGTGTCTGTCCCGGCTTCAGGCTCAGGATCAGCCTTACGTATTTCGGCTGCTTGGGTGGGAGACTCCGGGGTAGAAATATCAACTTTTTCGGGATCAGCCTTTGCAACATGCTTATCCTCTGTTACTGATTGAACTTCATCCGGATTTTTTTCTGCAATCTCCGTTTTGCTATTCAGTGCTTTTTTTTTTGGATCACCCTGAAGGCGACAGCAGCGGAGTAATGCAAGTTCTACGTGTAGTCTCTGGTTCCTGCTTGATTTAAAAGAAACATCAGCTGTTCCCAAAACATCCAGGGCGGCATATAGCCAATCCTGGCCTGATTGTTTGGCCTGGGACCGATATTTCTCACGTATCCCTGCCCCTACCTCCAGAAGTTTAAGTGTCACTTCGTCCTGGCTTACGAGCAGGTCTCTGAGATGTGAGCTGAAACCGGAAAGGAAATTATGAGCATCGAAACCTTTTGCAAGGATTTCATCGAAAATCATTAATGTTTCTCCTGACATCCCAGAAAGACAGGTATCAGTAAGCCTGAAATAATACTCATAATCAAGTATATTCAGATTGTCAATTACATCCTTATAGCTGATGGTCTTACCTGAAAAACTTACCATCTGGTCATAGATAGAAAGCGCGTCCCGCATAGCACCATCGGCCTTAAGTGCAATCACATTGAATGCATCCGGCTCATATTCGATACCCTCCTGTCCGGAGATGTATTCAAGGTATTTTACAATGTCTTCAACCCGGATTCTATTAAAATCAAAGATCTGACACCTTGAAAGTATGGTTGGTATTATCTTATGTTTCTCTGTAGTAGCAAGGATAAAAACCGCATGTGCAGGAGGCTCTTCCAGGGTTTTCAGAAATGCATTAAATGCAGATGCTGACAGCATATGGACCTCATCTATTATATATATACTGTATAAGCCGACTTGGGGAGGGATCCTGACCTGTTCGGTAAGATTCCTTATATCCTCAACTGAATTATTGGATGCAGCGTCAAGCTCATGAATATTAAAAGCTCTTGACTCGTTAAAGGAAAGGCAAGATTCGCAGGAATTGCAGGGCTCTGCATCCGCCCCTAGGTTCATACAATTAATTGTTTTGGCAAATATTCTGGCACAGGTTGTTTTACCAACTCCACGGGGACCGCAAAAGAGATATGCATGTCCTAGCTGCTTTTTCTGGATTGCAGATTTTAAAGTACCGGTTATTGATGATTGTCCGACTACGGAGGCAAAAGTTTCGGGGCGGTATTTCCGTGCAGATACAATGAAATTATCCATGCGGCTAAAATTACTAATTACCCGCATAGCTTCCAAGGTGTTTTTTTTTTGTTCATTTGGTAAAAGTTTCTAATTTTGTGCGCTCATTATTAATAATCAAATCTTTAAAAATGTTGAACCAGTACGAAACCGTTTTCATTACAACTCCCGTTTTGTCTGAAAGTCAGATGAAGGAAACGGTCGACAAGTTCAAAACGATCCTGACCAGCAATGGTTCAGAGATTGTACATGAAGAGAACTGGGGGCTCCGCAAGCTGGCCTATCCAATTCAGAAAAAGTCGACCGGTTTTTATTACCTTATTGAATATAAGGCTGATGGGGGACTCATTAGTAAAATTGAAACAGAATTCAAGAGGGACGAACGCATTATCCGCTTCCTTACCGTCAGCCTTGACAAATATGCAGTGGCTTGGGCAGAAAAGAAAAGAAACAGAAAGGCTGAAAAACAAAAAGTTACGGAGGAATAAACTATGGCACAAAACCAGTCAGAAATCAGGTATCTCACACCCCCAACGGTAGAGATCAAAAAGAAAAAGTATTGCCGATTCCAAAAGAACCGGATCAAATACATCGATTACAAGGACCCTGAGTTCCTCAAGAAATTTTTGAACGAACAGGGGAAAATCCTTCCCAAAAGGCTTACCGGAACTTCGCTAAAGTATCAGCGCAAAGTGTCAAGGGCAATTAAAAGAGCTCGTCATATTGCTCTTCTACCTTATGTTACAGATTTAATGAAATAAGAAACAGGAGGACTTGTCATGAATATAATATTAAAAGAAGACATTCCCAGTCTCGGACATAAGGACGACATCATAACCGTAAAAGATGGTTATGCAAGAAACTTTCTTATTCCCAAAGGACTCGCAGTAAATGCCACCGCTTCAGTTCGTAGAATGCATGAGGAAATTCTCAGACAGAGATCTCATAAGGAAGAACAAATCAGAAAGAAAGCTGAAGCAATTGCTGAAAAGATGAAGGAACTTAAACTCACTATCGGTGCCAAAACAAGCACCAAAGGGAAGATCTTTGGTTCTGTAAATACGATACAACTTGCTGAATCACTGAAAGAGGAAGGCTTCGAGATAGACCGTAAGGACATCACAATCAAGGAAGAATTGATTAAGGAAATTGGCAGCTATACTGCCAGTGTCAAATTACACAAGGAAGTTAAGGTTGATATTCCTTTTGAGATTATTGCTGAATAGCTTAACCTAAAAATGATTAATTGAAAAGTCCGGTGCTGTCAGCAGTTCCGGACTTTTTATTTCATGGCTATTGCTTCTATCTCAATAAGCACATCGAGGGGAAGCCGGCAAACCTGGTATGCTGCTCTTGCGGGAGGATCCACATTGAAATATTCGGCATAAACAGAATTCATTTCCAGGAAATGATCCATTTCTTTCAAAAGACAGGTACATTTCACAACATCTGCCTTTGAATAACCTGCAGCTTTGAGGATATTGTCAATGTTTTTCATTACCTGAGCTGTCTGATCACGTATGCCCCCGTCAACCGTCTTCCCGGTTGCAGGATCAATGCAGATCTGTCCGGAAATAAAAAGCATATCTCCCTTTTCAATAGCCTGGCTATAAGGGCCAACAGCATTTGGTGCATTTCCGGTAAAAATTACTTTTTTCATAATTGAATAAATTTAGAAATTATCATACCATGCATCACCTTTTTCATACATCAGATCCCGAAGGATGGCAGATTTGATATTTATCTGAAAAGAATAACTTCGGTATCTTCCAAATGGTACCACCGAGACATTCATTTCCCAGCAATGCAGATCACGGTGGATACTTAAATTCGTCGTTGTTATTTCTTTGGATTTGAAATCAAACCCTGTATTGTAACCGATCTTCCATTTGGGTGTAAGACTGAAGTCTCCCCTTACTCTAAAGGACTGGATTATTGAGTACTCATCAAAAGGCTTCTGATACCTGAAATTATAATTAAGATTAATGGACCAGGGAATTTCAAAATCTACATAGTTGTTAAATACCATCTGATCATAACCGGTAGGGTCAATTATCCGGGCAGTAGGATCATTTGCCAGTTCCATTTCCCCTTCACGTCCACCCTGTTTGCCCTGGTTGGAACGAAAATTAAATCCCAAGCTGAAATCCAGGTTCGTGAGACGAAATAGCCTGTTGTCTGTGCTCAGATAGGATTTGTCAATAATATGAGTTCTTCCATTCTCATCCGTAGTATATGCATAAGGGTTGAATGTTCCCCCGAAACGAAAACTTACTTTACGTTTAAACAAGGATGTATTGGCCGACATGCGCACTGGCGTCCACTTAAGGGAATCCTTGAACATATTGTAACTTGAACTGAAATTCAGGTTATCCAGGATTTTAACCTTGGTAGTTTCAACCGAGGTGTCGGATCTGGATCTCAGTTTCATCTCGATGTTGTTCTTAAGGTTTAGTCCCAGTGAACCTGACCGGCCCGAAGGAACTGGGGTACGGTATATCGATTCATCAAACTTAGAGATTGTCCGGGTGTTCCCGAGTGTATCCGTCGGGATCTCCTGGTAATATTGCGCAGACATGCTGGACAAGTCGGGTACAAAACTGAAACTGGCACTTGGTGACATTACGTGCCGGATAGCTACGATGCGGGATTTTTCCTTAAACTGGTACATTCCATAGATCTTTGGAGTGAGAGAAAGTCCAATGCTGGGAACAATCGCATGTGCATAGTTAAAACCGGAAATGGTATCAAGTACAAGGGTGTCTAAACCGCTCCCGCTGGGATTGTCATTCCCATCAAAATAAGATGGATGAACCGACTTTGTGAAGACTACCCCGCTATATCTCATACTTGGAGAGAGCGTGAAATAGTTAAGGAAATTTAAAGGCAGACTGACGGGAATTGAATGCTGGTACCCGTTGTCAAAATCCGATACTTGAGTTTCATTCAAAAAGCCTGTCTCATCAGCATGAATCTTATTTGCAAGAGTTGCTGAATAACTTACTGTTAGTTTCTCGTACCATCTTGGGCTTCCTATTGGATTTTTTCTTTTAAGTGGATATAGACGGTTCATATTGAAATTGGCAGAAGGCAGATTCATGTCAAGGGTCCCGGATTGAGCGTTTTGGGTCGCATCCATACTGGCTGAAAAGTTGAATGGTGAATTCGGCCATATCCTTGAGAATGACACAGATGATCTCTTAGTGCTTCGCAGAACATTATTGATGTTGCGCTGGTGGTTCTGATCATAGGATCTTGTACTGAAATCTACGGAGGCTCTGAAAGTCTGGTTAGGGTTGGCCCTGCTGTCCTGGGAATGGGACCAGCGGATTGCAAAGTCTTTGGATTTCGTATAATTCTCCAGGCCTTTATCTCCTGAAACATTTTCATAATAGTTGATACCGAAATTACCTCCGAACTTGTAGTTTTTCTTGTAACTTGACCGGGTACTAAAACCCCAGGTCCCGTTGGTATAGATATCTCCCGTTACAGCAAGGTCGAAAAACTGGCTCAGGGCAAAATAAAAACCACCACCCCGCAGGTAAAACCCCCTTCTCTCCTCTTCCCCATAGGTAGGCAACAGGAAACCAGACTGGTTAATCTGGTTCGAAGGGAAGAAACCGAAGGGTATACCTATCGGTATGGGAACATCCTCAATGACAATATATGCCGGTCCTGAAATTATCTTATCGTTCGGGATTGACTTTGCTTTTGTGAGGGCGATATAGAAATGAGGATGAGGAGCATCACAGGTAGTATACTTACCCTTCTTCATATGAATTTGGTCATTCGGATGCCGTTTGGTGGTTTCACTATGCAGGTAGCCTCCCTCCTGCTCTGTAAAAATATCTGTAATTATTCCCTTTTTGGTTCTGAAATTATAGGAGATCTTTCTGGCATCAAAACTCTCATTCCCTTCCGAAAAATTTGGCTTGCCTACTTCATTGCCCAGGCTGTCATAAATACCTCTTGCGAATACGGCCTCATTCCCCATATTAAATTCAATGTACTCTGATACAAGTGTAATTGATTTATATTCTATACGAGCATCGCTATAAAGGAATACTTTTTGTCCTGTCATAGAATATATGAGAGAATCACTTGCTGAATATGTAACCGGAGAATCAACGGCCTGTTTCTCACCCGAATCATGCAGGGTATCAGAAGGGGGTGTTGTTCGCCGAAAAGGAATGGAATCAATTTGTTCCTGCATCAGAGTATCAAAGGAAATCAGAGGCATCACAACTGCCTCTTCAAGGCTGGCGGTGTCTTCTGAGACCTGCGCAGACAACCGAAAACCGGCCACGAGAAACAGAATGAGAAGTAAAAGAAATTGTAGCCGTTTTGTAGACAATTTATATATGCTAATTTTGTACAGATCGCGTTTTAATAAAACCCCTAAAACTAATCAAATTAATCGAGATTTGATGGGAATTCCAAGCCTGAAAACACTGTTGATTAAACGGTATTTATGCCTGATTCTTGTATACGCCGTAATAATATTTATGGCACCATTTCTCCATGCGACAGATGAGCCAGTGGACAAACTTGATATTGTTGTGATTGATGCCGGACATGGTGGTCATGATCCGGGCGCAATCGGATCCAGAGGCAAGGAAAAGGATATTGTTCTTGCAGTGGCACTTAAACTCGGAGATTATATTGAAAAAAATCTCCCGGATATAAAGGTGATCTATACCCGCAAAACGGATGTTTTTGTTGAATTGCATGAAAGAGCTAACATTGCTAACAGGAACAATGCCGACCTTTTCATATCCATCCATTCAAACTGGTGGACAAATCCAAATACCAGGGGAGCAGAAACATTTACTATGGGTACCTCTCATGATGAAAGGAATCTGCAGGTTGCCATGAAAGAAAACTCCGTTATAACACTGGAGGAAAATTACGAGTCCAATTACGAGGGATTCGACCCTGACCTGGCAGAATCCTATATTATTTTCAACCTCATGCAGAAAACCTATACTTCCCAGAGTATTGAGTTTGCAGATCTGGTTCAGGACCAGTTCAGGGAAAGGGCAATGCGAAATGACAGGGGAGTCAAACAGGAGAGGTTCCTTGTACTCTGGAGGACCACAATGCCATCCGTGCTTATAGAAACCGGATTCATTACAAATGCCTCAGAACAAAGATATATGATGTCTAAAGAGGGACAGGAATACCTTGCTTCTGCTATCTACCGGGCCTTTAAAGAGTATAAGCGAAATATTGAGAACAATAGCGCCAAAGGCAGTCTGAAACTCCCGGAAAGAGAAGAACGCCCTGTGACATATATGACCGTTGCCACAGACCCGGATCTCCAGGAGGATAGTAATATTTATTATATGGTACAGGTTCTTACTACAACACGCGGCCGGACACTGGATGATTTTTCCTTTTCAGATTATGGTCATGTAGCAGAGTTCAAAACAAACAATCTGTACAAATATGCAGTCGGAAAATCGACTTCTTTCGAACAGGTTTCCAGAATGGTGCCGGAAGTACAGCAATCTTTTCCCGGAGCCTTTGTAATTGCTGTACAGGGCGGCATAATTATTCCCCTCTCAGAAGCCCGTAACCAAAATAAATAATTAACTTTAATTCTCACTTTTCAAGCCATATGAGACTTTCCAGCGAAATCAAAATTGGGATCATTATTACTACTGCAATTGCTGCTACTATCTGGGGATTGAATTTCCTCAAGGGCAGAAATATTCTGACCCGTGTTGATACATACTATGCAGTTTTTAATAATATCGGGGGACTGGAAAAAAACAGTAAAATTTTCATCAGCGGGTACAATGTTGGGCAGGTAGGCGATATTGTTTTTAATTTGAAAGGAAACAACTCACTGATCGTATCCCTTGAAATTGAGAAACAATACAAACTCCCTGTACCCTCTTCAGCAATTTTGTATGATGCTGATTTTATGGGAACCAAGGCTGTTGAAATCATACTTGGCAGCTCTGATGACATTCATATTTCCGGTGATACACTGGAGGCAACTGTGAGGGCCGGATTGACAGACCAGTTGGAACAGCAGCTGAGTCCGGTCAAGGATAAGGCTGAAAACCTTATCGTTACAGTTGACTCCCTGATGTCTGCCATGGCCTATGTATTTGACAGGGAAAGCGCAGACCTTCTCAAATCATCCATTCAAAAAATGGAAAGCAGCGTTGACGGAATGGAAGTCATGCTTGCCAAAGATGGCAAGTTAAACCTGCTCATATCCAATATGGAATCAATTACAGAAAACCTCAAGAATCATAATGAAGAACTGGCAGCAGCAATGAGCAATATAGAATCAATTACTGATTCAATTGCAAAGTCAGATCTTAAAGAAACAATCAATAATACCAACAGGACACTCGAGCAGACACATCAGATTCTGGAGAAGATTAATGATGGCGAAGGCACTATTGGAATGCTGATTAATAATGATACACTTTACCGGAACATCGAATCACTTTCAAAAGAACTTGAACTCCTGTTAAAAGACCTGCAGGAAAATCCGAAGAAATATGTAAATGTATCCGTCTTCGGGAAATCGGATAAAAAAGAAAAGAAATAATCATCTTGGGTCCGGAATCTGACTTTAAAGGTCAAAATGATTTGACCAAATATGATTTTTTTTTGATTAAAATACTTCGGCAGCAGGCTTCATTGAACCTTTCACTTCAATTAATATTTTATAAATAATTAAGGTACAATTTATTAAGGTTCATTAGTTACAAATGACTGATTATAAGTAACTTAGATTTTTTTTCATTTTTTTATTTTTTTAAAAGACTGATAATAAACCTTATATGATTTATTTAACAAAGTCAAATGATAAAGAGCTTTTTTTTTACTTTTTTTTTCACAAACTTAGCTAATCCTTTGAGGGTAGTTTAAAAGTATAGCAAAGTATAGTAACCAATTAATTTTTTCTCCCTGATGCATGACGCAGTTTGGAACAGATGCCTGAAAATAATTAAGGATAATGTACCCTCGATAAGCTACCGAACTTGGTTTGAACCCATTGTTCCAGTAAAACTCGAGAAAAGTATTCTGACTATTCAGGTTCCCAGCCCCTTCTTTTATGAATATCTGGAAGAACAGTATATTGATATACTTAGAAAAGTATTGCGTAAGGAACTTGGATTTGACGCAAAGCTTGAATACAGTGTTGTTATGGAAAACAACGGATATTCTTCCAGCTCCAAACCTTATACTGTCAAGCTTCCGGCCAGGAACCAGAAGGAGTTGAAGAACAAACCGGTATCCTTTCCTATTGATTCAGAGGCGACCACCATCAAGAATCCTTTCATCATTCCCGGGCTCAAGAAACTGAACATTGACCCGATGCTCAACCCGGAAAATTCCTTCACCAATTTTGTAGAAGGTGACTGCAACAGACTAGCCCGCTCTGCAGGATATGCAGTTGCTAACAATCCCGGGGGAACTGCATTTAATCCACTTCTCATTTATGGTGAATCAGGACTTGGCAAAACCCACCTGGCCCAGGCCATAGGGATACAGGTGAAGGAACAATCACAGGATAAGACAGTATTGTATGTGAATGCCAATAAATTCCAGACCCAGTTTGTAGACTCAATCAGGAACAATAATAAAAACGACTTTATTCATTTTTACCAGATGATTGATGTGCTGGTAATTGATGATGTGCATGAATTTGCAGGCAAGGAAAAAACCCAGGATGCTTTCTTTCATATTTTCAACCACCTCCATCAGTCCGGCAAGCAGCTAATACTTACTTCTGACAAACCACCAGTTGAATTGCAGGGGCTTGAACAAAGATTGCTTTCACGTTTTAAGTGGGGACTATCAGCCGATCTCCAGATACCGGACTTTGAAACCAGGATGGCCATCCTGAAAATGAAAACTTACAAAGATGGTATTGAACTCCCGGAAGAAGTTGTAGAATATATTGCAACTCATATCACGGATAACATCAGGGAGCTTGAAGGTGCCCTCATCTCCTTGCTGGCCCAGTCAACACTCAATAAGAAAGAGATCACTCTCGACCTGGCCAAGGATATGATCGATAAACTCATCAAGAACACAAAACGCGAGATCAGCATCGATTACATTCAGAAAGTGGTATGTAATTATTTCAATATCCCGTTGGATCATATCCAGTCAAAAACCAGGAAGCGTGAGATCGTTCAGGCCAGACAGGTTGCCATGTTCTTTTCCAAGAGCATGACCAAAGCCTCACTGGCAACCATTGGTACACAGATCGGGGGCAAGGATCACGCTACTGTTCTGCATGCCTGCAAGACCGTCAACAACCTGATTGAAACCGATAAGCGTTTCCGTATCCAGATTGATGAGATCGAGAAGAAGCTTAAAATCTAGTTTTGACCTACCTCCTTCTTAGCATCCTAAGTTCCACCGGAATATTTCTGATATTCCGGTTAATTGACAGGCGGGATGTAAAAACATTTCCCGTAATCGTAATAAATTACATCACAGCATCCTCTATAGGTTTTTTTTTCAGCGGAGACACCGTCAGAACTGCATGGAATTATCCCCCGCCATTTTTTGTGCTGGCTGTAATTATCGGGATCCTGTTTATAGTAATGTTTTTCATTATTGCAAGATCCTCTCAAAAGGCCGGCATGGCAGTGACCACCATCGCTGGCAAGATGTCTGTCATCTTTCCAATTATTTTTTCTATTCTTTATGACCCGGGGGATACAATAAGCCTTCTGAAAACACTGGGTATCCTGATTGCCCTGGCAGGAGTTTTGCTTACCATCTTTAAAAAGAAGAATAAATTGCCGGATCCGTCTTTACTCTATCTGCCCCTGATCCTTTTCGTGGGAATGGGTATTGTGGATTCTCTTGTAAAACTGGCACAGCATGAATACGTATCGGACAACAACCTCTCCCTTTTTACAGCCCTTCTTTTCGGCATATCAGCAATAAGCGGGATACTGGTCAGCTTTACAGGTAAAAACCGTTGGTTGTCACTCTTTAATTTCAGAGTGCTGGGATGGGGTGTTCTTCTGGGATTTGTAAACTTTGGTTCCATCTTTTTTCTGGTGCGGACCCTGAACTACAGCCACCCCTCCCATGGAATAATTGACAGCTCCGTGGTATTCGGGATCAACAACATAGGAATAGTGGCCTTATCTGTTCTTCTCGGGGTTCTGCTTTTCCGTGAGAAGCTCTCAAGGCTTAACATAACAGGGATTATTATCTGCATTATCGCTTCCATTGTCCTTGCTTATTCTTCATAGGAAAATGAGAACCGAAGATGCATACCGCACAATAGAAAAACGATCTGAAGGATTGTTTCGGGACCGGGGCAGTAAATTTCTTGCCTTCGCTTTTCCTGTATCATCAACCAAAGAGATAAAATCAATTCAGGAAAGACTCAGAAAAGAATATCACGATGCCAGGCACCACTGCTATGCCTATCGCCTGGGTGCGGCTAAGAATGAAGTCAGGGCGAACGATGACGGCGAACCTTCAAATTCGGCTGGTAAACCTATACTCGGGCAGATTCAGGCATACGATCTAAGCAATGTCCTTGTCATAGTTATACGATACTTCGGAGGCACCTTGCTGGGGGTCGGGGGACTAATAAATGCTTACCGGTCGGCAGCTGCAGAAGCTCTGAAAAAAGCTACAATTATTGACGCAGTTGAAACTGACCTGATTGAAATCAGTTATACCTACCCCCTGACTAACGCGATAAAGAAAATCATCGATGATGAGAAAATGACTGTGAAAGAACAGAACTTCACGGACACATGCATGATGGTCTCAGAGGTGCGGAAAAGCAGGACAATCCATGTTCTGGAACTCGTAAATAAACTTACCGGGGCAAAAGCTGAGCTAAAGGATCCGATCCCGGATTCTAGCCCATCCCCGGGCTAAAGTTTTTAATTCTTATCAACATAGCTTTGCAGTGATATTCTACATAGCTATTTTTAAAACAATTATCCATTTCATTATTTCCACGATATTGTTCATTGATATTTAAACATTCTTTTTATGGTTGGTAAAAGCCTTGTATCCATTGATGACTACTCAAAAGAAGATTACCTGAAGATCCTGGAGCTTTCTGCAAAATACGAGAAGAATCCAAAGCAGAATATACTTCAGGGCTATGTAATTGCTACCTTATTTTTCGAACCTTCCACCCGAACACGTTTAAGTTTTGAATCTGCTGTTAACCAGCTTGGAGGAAGGATCATAGGGTTCTCCGATTCAGGAACTACCAGTGCCTCCAAAGGGGAAACCCTTAGCGATGCTATCAGGATCGTCAGTAATTACAGCGATCTGATTGTTATGCGTCACCCTGTCGAAGGAAGTGCACGCTGGGCGAGCGAAATGGCTACCGTCCCAATAATCAATGCCGGAGACGGTGCAAACCAGCACCCTACCCAGACTCTGCTTGACATGTACTCCATCAAAAAGACCCAGGGAACCCTTGAGGGACTCGAAATTTTCATGGTTGGTGACCTGAAATACGGACGAACCGTACACAGCCTTCTTATGGCAATGTCAAAATTCAAAACAACATTTCATTTTATCTCCCCGGATGAACTGAAAATGCCGGATGAATACAAGCAGCACCTGGATGCCCTGGGACTAAAGTATCATGAGCATAAAGATTTCACAGATATCATCGCCGAAGCTGATATCCTGTACATGACCAGAGTCCAGAAGGAGAGATTCTCAGATCCTATTGAATACGAAAGGGTTAAGAACGTATACATCCTGAAAAACGAGATGCTTGAAAACACGAAGAAAAATCTTAAAGTTCTTCACCCACTGCCTCGCGTTAACGAGATCACAGTAGATGTTGACGAAAACAAAAAGGCCTACTATTTCACCCAGGCAAGAAACGGTGTTTATGCGCGTCAGGCCATTATAACTTCCATTTTAGGATTGAATAAATAAAGAAAATGATGAAAGATCGCAAACAGCTTGTTGTAAGTGCCATTAAAGACGGAACAGTGATCGACCATATCCCGGCGAAAGAACTTTTCAGGGTAATCGATATACTGGGACTCGACCATATTGAGAATCAAATTACCTTCGGAACCAATCTTGACAGTGAAAAGCTTGAGAAAAAAGGAATTATGAAACTCAGCGGAGTATTCTTCAAGCAGGAAGACCTCGACCGGATCGCCCTGGTCGCACCGGATGTTAAGGTCAATATTATCAGGGATTACGAAGTGGTCGAGAAAAAAGTCGTTGAAATTCCTGAAAGGATTGAACGCATTGTAAAGTGCGTAAACCCAATGTGTATAACAAACCAGGAAGAGGTACGTACTAAATTTGACCTAGTCACAAGGCATCCTGTAAGCATTAAATGCTATTACTGTGAGAAGATCACCGATGCAAACAGCATGGAGATCATTTCTTCCGGCTGACATTTAGGAAGCTCTGTTTCTAATAGACAGCAGCCCGGGTAGTCCGGAATCTTAGCGGATTTTGTCCATTGACCGGACAAGTATCTCGTCCTTCCTTATTCCCCGGAATGCCAGGTAGGTCAATATAATTGCAACAACCGGAAATATCACCGGCATCCTGAGCCAATAGGAGTTGACATCAAGCTGCCGGAATATTACCACCCAGAAATAATACATCAGCCCGATCATTCCGAATCCAAGGATAATTCCATATACACAAAAACGGATCTGAAGTTTCCGGTTTTTGTATAAGAACACATTAAGGAATAGTAATGCTGCTGAAACCAGGACCAGTATAAAAACCGGCCAGGTTTCAACAACAACATCCCTGTCTGCTTTCTGGAGTCCCTTGCTCAAAGCTGTGTAGGTAATTCCATCTTCAGTCAGTATCTCTGCAATGGGCATGAAAAGCATAAGTACAAGAAAAACTGCAGCCCCGAGCAGAAACAATGTCTGAATTCTCTGGATCATGTTAGTCTCCGGCTAATTGTTGCCGCCAAGTATCAGTGGCAAGCCATCTTTCCCGCTACCAATAACAACTACCTTAGCATTCGCTGATTCAGCCAGTTTATTGGTTGCTTCAATTCCTCTTAGTTTGAGGATATTGGTAGTCAGACTGGCACTGACGATCCGGTTATAATCTGCAATACCCTTGGCTTCGATCACTTTACGATCAGCTTCCAGGCGTTCGCGTTCATTGATGTATGTCATCGACAGGGCTTCCTGTTCCCGGGTCAGTTTATTCTCAATGGCCCCTTTTATTTCCGCGGGAAGATTGATGGAACGAATCAGCAGTGCTCTCATATCAATATTATTGGCCTTCAGGATAATGGCGGTTTCCTCGATAATGGATGATTCCACTTCATTCCGTTTTGTAGAATAAATCTCCTCTGCGGTATAACGCCCCATGACCTGTCTTACAGAAGAGCGAACTTCCGGAACAACAAGGGTGTTGACAAACTCTGTTCCGAACACCTCATGGAGATCACCTATCCGGTTGTAGACAGGATTAAACCGAACGGTTACGTCCACATTTACGGAAAGGCCGTTCTTATCGAGTACGTCCATGGTTTCCTCCCGGGGCTGCTCACGTACATTATATCTGTACATTTTATTCCAGGGAGCGATCATTTGCAATCCCGTTCCACGGATATTGTCTTTATCCAGATACCCGGAAATTGTGTGGAAGATTAAGCCCCTCTCTCCCGGTCTGATTACATAAAACATTCTGCTGCTAAAAATCAATACAAGGACGATAACAACGAGGCCGACAACTAATAAGGATTGTTTGTTTTTCATAAGATTAAAGTTTTGTTTTAACATATAGATGTGTAAAAATATACTAATTTAATTGTACAGGGTCGAAATAAAGATGTTTTTTTACCATATGGAATTTAAACCCTCAGAACTTATTCTTAATCCCGATGGCAGCATCTTCCATCTGAAGTTATTTCCAGGCCAGATTGCAGATACCATAATCCTTGTAGGAGACCCCAACCGGGTAAAAATAGTTTCCGCATTCTTTGACTCCATTGAGGTACAATCATCCAACAGGGAATTTGTCACACATACCGGTATATACAAAAACAAAAGGATCACAGCTATGTCATCCGGAATAGGTACGGATAATATCGATATCGTCCTGAATGAGCTGGATGCCCTTGTAAATATTGACCTGGAGAAGCGTGTTCTGAATACCAAACGGCGGTCTCTTAATCTGATTAGGATTGGAACCACAGGGGGACTCCAGTCCGGCGTGCCAATTAACAGCCTTATACTCAGTAGGTATGCTGCTGGATTTGACACAGTGTTGAACTTTTATGCTGACCGGAATAAGGTTGCCGACCTGGATATGGAAAAAGCATTCAAAGAACATACCGGATGGGATACCTGCCTGCCCGATCCCTATTTTATTCGATCATCCGATGAACTGTTCGAACTTTTTCCCGATGATCTTCATTCAGGAATCACGATTTCTGCACCCGGATTTTACGGTCCACAGGGAAGAAAAATCCGCCTCCAGCCCCTGGATCCAGGACTTAATGACAAGCTGGAAAGTTTTCAATACAAGGGATTGAAGATCATGAATTATGAAATGGAAAGTTCGGCATTGTTCGGTCTTTCTCAATTGCTGGGGCACCAGGCGGTTACCCTCTGTACTATGATAGCAAACCGTACATCCCTGGAGTTTACGGATGATTACAAAGCCAGTGTCAATAAATTAATTAAATTCACCCTCGAGCATATCTGCTGAAACCATCTGATGTGGGAATGAGTAAAGAACAAATATTAGCCATGATTCAGCTGCTGGATGATCCCAGCGAGGAGGTGAATCAGACTGTCACCCGGAATCTGCTGGACCAGGGATCTGATATCCTTCCCGATCTGGAAACAGCCTGGGAAGAATCCCTGGATTCCGATTACCAGGAAAGGATAATCAACATAATGCAGGAAATCCAGATGCAGAGTACACATACCCTGCTAAAGGAATGGATTTCAACAGGGGCATCAGACCTTTTAAAAGGTGCCTACATCATCGCCCGTTACCAGTACCCTGACCTACAGTTGCAGGATGTAGAAAAACCCCTGGACAAGATTATCCGTGATGTATGGCTTGAACTGAATAATAATCTTACCGCTCTCGAAAAAATCAGGATACTTAATCATATTCTTTTCGAAGTCAACGGATTTAAACGTAACACAAAGAATTTTTACAATCCGCGAAACTCTTTCATTAACCAGGTGCTGGAAACAAGAAAAGGAAATCCCATATCCATCGCTGTAATATATTCTATTATTGCCCAGAGGCTTGGCCTGCCGGTCTTCGGGGTGAACCTGCCTAAAAATTTTATCCTGGCTTACAAGGACGAGATGGTAAGCGGGGATAGTATTGAAGAGATTACCGAGGATATTCTCTTTTATATAAATCCATATAATAAGGGCGCAGTTCTTGGAAGACGCGAAATCAGTTATTTTCTAAAGCAACAGGATATTAAATCAAAACCTTCCCATTTCAATCCTTGTTCGAATCCGGATATCATCATCCGCATCCTGCACAATATAATTAACGCCTACCATAAATCAGGGTACCGTGAAAAGGCAGAGCAGTTTGAGGGTATCTTAAGAATGATAACAGGAGGGGAATCCTCCTAGAAAAATATTAAATTCAGGGAACCCTGTCTCAGGCATTGTAATACTTCCTGTACCATTCAATAAATTGCTTAACCCCTACATGAATGGGAGTATCCGGTGAATACCCGAACATTCTTCTAAGATCCGATACATCAGCCCAGGTTTTTTCTACTTCTCCCGGTTGTAGTGGAATCATGTTCATATTGGCCTTCATACCAAGCTCCTCTTCTATGGCTGTTATGAAATCCATTAATTTCACGGGATTGCTGTTGCCTATATTGTAGATCCTGTAGGGAGCCGTAGAATAAGCAGGATCAATTGTAGATTCTCCCTTTCCTGCCACCCGGGCAGGGGAGCCGGTTATCCTTACTATTCCTTCCACGATATCGGAAACATAGGTAAAATCCCTCTCCATCCTTCCCTCATTGTGCACGTTCATCGCCTGTCCGGATAGAATGGATTTGGTGAAAATAAACAGAGCCATATCCGGTCTTCCCCAGGGACCATAAACTGTGAAAAACCTGAGGCCGGTTAGGGGGATGCGGAAAAGGTGGCTGTATGAATGAGCCATCAGCTCATTGCTTTTCTTGCTGGCAGCATATAAACTTGCCGGGTGATCGACATTTTGGTGCACCGAGAATGGCATATCCTCATTCAATCCATAGACGCTGGAGGTACTGGCAAAGACAAGGTGCTCAACAGGATGATGGCGGCATGCCTCCAGGATATTCAGAAATCCCTGGATATTGCTCCCGATATAGGCATCCGGATGAGTGAAGCTGTATCTCACACCTGCCTGTGCGGCCAGGTTGACTACCATTTCGAATTTCTCTTTTGCGAAAAGATCCAGCAGGTTCGGCTTGTCCTCCAGATCCATTTTTATAAACCTGTACCCCTCATGGTTCAGACTGCCTGTTAGTTTATTATACTCAATTTTTTCTACGGGGATACCTGTTTCAGACAGGCGGGCGAACTTGAGTTCCTGCTCGTAATAATCATTAATATTATCGAGTCCGACGATATCAGCACCGTTTTCGATTAATGCCTTTGCCAGATGATATCCAATAAATCCGGCTGTGCCGGTCACAAGTATTTTCTTACCTTTTAGACTATTTGGCATAGCTGACTGCGCGTGTTTCCCTGATCACGGTAATTTTAACCTGACCAGGATAGGTCATTTCATCCTGGATTTTCTTGGCGATGTCGAATGAAAGACTCTCGGCTTCTTTGTCGGAGATCTTTTCACTTCCAACAATAACCCTCAGTTCACGTCCTGCCTGAATGGCATAGGTCTTGGAAACTCCCGGATAAGAAAGAGCCAGAGCCTCAAGTTCCTTCAGTCTCTTGATATAGGATTCAACAATCTCACGGCGCGCCCCTGGACGAGCACCTGAAATTGCATCACACACCTGGACAATTGGGGCAAGAAGTGTTGTCATCTCCACCTCATCGTGGTGTGAACCAATTGCATTGGAAACCTCAGACTTCTCATTATACTTTTCAGCCAGCTTCATACCCAGCACTGCGTGGGGTATCTCAGGTTCGTCATCAGGAACCTTCCCTAAATCATGCAAAAGTCCTGCTCTTTTTGCAAGCTTGGCATTCAATCCCAGCTCGGTAGCCATGATCGCACAAAGATTGGCAACTTCTCGGGAATGCTGTAAAAGATTCTGACCATAGGATGAACGATACTTCATTTTCCCGACAAGCCTGATAAGCTCAGGATGGATGCCATGTATGCCCAGATCGATCACTGTCCTCTTGCCGACCTCGATAATCTCCTCTTCGATCTGCTTCCGGGTTTTGTTCACTATCTCCTCAATCCTGGCCGGGTGAATCCTGCCGTCTGTAACCAGCTGGTGCAGGGCAAGACGTGCAATTTCCCGTCTTACGGGATCAAATCCAGAAAGGATGATGGCTTCAGGAGTGTCATCAACGATGATCTCAATTCCGGTAGCAGCCTCCAGAGCCCTGATGTTCCTTCCTTCCCGACCAATTATACGGCCTTTGATCTCATCGTTATCGATATTAAATACTGTGACGGAATTTTCGATTGCGGTTTCAGTAGCAACTCTCTGGATTGTTTCAACAACGATCTTCTTCGCTTCACCATTGGCAGTCATCTTTGCCTCATCAATAATCTCATTGATGGAGGCCATGGCAGCAGTCTTCGCATCCTCCTTCAGTGATTCAATAAGTTGCTGTTTTGCATCATCGGCAGAGAGTCCTGAAATAGTCTCCAGATGCTCAACCTGCTGCTGGTGTGATTTGTCAAGCTCTTCTTTTCTTCTTTCAATGATCTCAACCTGCTGAGTAAGGTTTTCCCTGATAGTATCAACATCCTTGTTTTTTCGCTGGATTTCTTCAAGTTTCTGTGATATACTTCCTTCCCTCTGTTTTAATGTGTTTTCAGACGACTGTATTCGCTGATTTTTTTCATTTATGTACTTCTCATGTTCTGACTTCAGCTGCAGGAATTTTTCTTTTGCCTGTAATATTTTATCCTTCTTGAGTACTTCCGCTTCGGCTTCCGCCTCCTTCACTATATTTGTACTCTTCCTGCGTAGTATGGCCTGGTTCACCAGGTATGTCACAATGGCCCCTGTGACCAGTCCCCCCAGGGCCAGTACTAATGTTAATATATTGTTATCCATAGTATATTGGTTTATATAAATAAAAAAACCCGCACGCTCCTCCAAGATTTAGTAAAACCCCTGATTAACATGGGTGGAGCTGCCATTCGATTTCGATCTTCCAATGTCCCGGTATGGGATCTTTCCGGCGAACCGGAAAGCTGAGGCCTGATCTAGATCAACTTGAGCTTAGCTCCAATTTACTTAATGTTGAGTTTCAAAAATAGTTGAAGAAGCAATGCGGGTTAAATCATTGTATGTTAAAGAACGTATACTACTCTTTGTTTAAGACAGTCTCCAGTTCGTCATTTAGCTTCCGGATCTTATCGTGTATCTCGTCATCCTTTTT
This sequence comes from Bacteroides sp., assembly GCA_011053095.1. Lineage (GTDB taxonomy): Bacteria > Bacteroidota > Bacteroidia > Bacteroidales > SM23-62 > SM23-62. The sequence continues at coordinate 22,043 of DRHS01000143.1, read as the reverse complement.
AAAATCCCCTCCATCAATCACCTTAATAACAAATTGCAGAGCTGCCATTGCCAGAAAATCCTGTGTGTCCTTATCGGAATATTTCTGTTTATACTGTAGGACTTTTTCATTTATCGTCCTGGCTGCTTTTCTGATCTTCTCTTCATCATTTCGGTCTATCTTCAAAGGATAGTACCGATCCGCAATATTTATTCTAATTGATAGTTTCTCATCCATCCGGAACTCACCTGTTCAAAAGAGCAATGCATTTATCGATTTCCCGCACCATCCTGTTCACCTTTAGTTTTGCATCGTGTACATCTTCACTCGATGCAATAAGCGCTTTTGAAATTTTTAGTTTATTATATTTTTCTTCTAAAATTTTAACTCTTTCCTGACCCAGCCGGAGCTGTTCCTGAAGCTCCGACTTTTCTTTACTGAACTTCTCCTTCACCGATCTTTCCTTCTCGTACATCCCGATAAGTTGTTGAATTCTTGATTCTAATTGCTCGAATGAGTCGGGATGAGCTATATTCATGTTGATAAATTATTAATACAAATATAAGATTGTTAAGGAATAATTAAAATATTTAGGTCTTGAAATTTTCTGCTGTTTAGCGTATTTTAATGAAACAATAACTATGCGGTCTACACTATTTATACTTCTGATTTCAGGAGCCTGCTTCTCGCAACTGGTAAGGTCTCAGGCTAACTTTAATACGGAATATTTCCGTGCACCCATGGATATAGAGATGTATCTTTCCGGAAATTTTGGTGAATTAAGGTCAAACCATTTTCATTCAGGGATCGACATTAAGACCCAGGGAGTTATTGGTCACAGGGTATTTTCTACTGCCGGAGGCTATATTTCAAGAATAAAGATTGAAGCTGCAGGATACGGAAATACACTGTATATAACTCATCCTGGAGGATACATCACCGTATATGCACACCTTGACAGGTTTCGTATGGATATTGCAGACTATGTGCGCAAAAAACAGTATGACAATCAGCAGCATACAGTGAATATTTTTCCGGGGAAGGACGAATGGCCGGTTGAAAAAGGAGAAATGGTGGCTTTTTCAGGAACATCGGGATACTCTTTCGGTCCGCATCTCCACTTTGAGATCAGGGATGCAAGCAATCAGGTCCCGATGAATGCCCTTTTGTTTGGACTCGATATAAAGGACAATATTGCCCCCACTATCTTTTCCCTGTACCTCTATCCGGGGAATGAATCCAGTTTTGCCAACCAGTCTCATGAAAAATCAAGAATTGAGGTAAAAGGTGAAAACGGTAAATTCAGGCTTGCATCCGGAGATACGATAAGAGCTAATGGAAGCCTTGGATTTGGACTGGAGGCCTTCGACTACCTCAACGGAGCCCGTAACAGATGCGGGATTTACAGAATCCGGATGCTTGTCGACGGGCACCTGAAGTATGAATGGGAAATGGACCGCTTCCCTTTCAGCAGGGCCCGGTACGTAAACAGCTATATAGATTACGAAGAAAAGATCAGGAATAGCAAGCTGGTACAAAAAGCCTTTATTGATCCAAATAATAAACTCCAACTTTACCAGAACGTTGAGAATGCAGGAATACTTGAGTTCAGCGAGGCACGCATTTACAGGGTTCGTTTCATTTTGGATGATGCGAATGAGAACAGCTCTGAACTTGAATTCTATGTTTCCGGTGACAATCAGGAAATACTTACCAGGGATAATGACACAAATGATATTACAATTGAATTTCCCTGGTCTGCCGGCAACGAGTTCCGCCTGGATGATGTAGTTCTGAAAATACCTGTTGGAGCCCTGTATAAAACCCTTGATTTCAGATATGAGATTATGGATCAGCAGAAAGGCACCTTTTCACCCCTATATTCCTTTGTCGACCCATACACCCCTATGCAACTGGCATGTGATCTGGGTATTCGTTCAGTTGGATTACCACCTGAATTGCAGGAAAAGGCCCTGATCGTTGTAATGAATGAAGAGGGAGAACTGGGTTCTGCAGGAGGAGAATGGAAGGATAGCATGGTATGGACCCAGGTTAGGGAATTTGGAAAGTATACCATAATGGTAGATACCACGGTCCCCGAGATCCATTCTCTCGACCTTGATGGTTCAGGAGATGAGGTAGCAAGGAAAACCATACGTTTTAAAGTAAGCGATGAAATCTCAGGTATCAAATCCTATGAAGGTTATATTGATAACCAATGGGTCCTTTTCGAATACGATTTAATAAATGATCTTGTCTTCTACCGCATAGACCCTGAGAGGCTCAGCTCCGGTAAGGACCATGAACTTGAATTGTATATTATTGACAATAAAGAGAATATAGCGTATTATTACGCTGAGTTTTACTGGTAATACCATGATCATTTTAGGAATAATGTCAGGGACCTCCCTTGACGGACTCGATCTGGCCATTTGTTCTTTTGAAGAAAAGACAGGCATCTGGGCATACCATATACTCCATACCGAGACTGTCCCGTATGATGAGAACTGGATTCGAAAACTGGACTCAGCACCCTATTTATCAGGTCTTGACCTTCAACTGCTTGACCTGGAATACGGTAAGTTCATCTCAGAGCAGGCAAATGCTGCAGTTGTTTCAAGTGGCATCGAAATCGAGTTGATTGCATCACATGGCCATACGGTTTTCCACCAGCCCGAAGGAGGGTATACCCTGCAAATCGGAAATCCACAGGTCATAGCAGCTGTAACGGGTGTTCAGACCGTAGGGAATTTCAGGCAGCTGGATATGCTTTACGGGGGACAGGGAGCTCCCCTGGTACCCGTTGGAGATGATCTCTTGTTCGGAGAATATGAGTATTGCCTTAATCTGGGAGGATTTGCTAATATTTCTTATAAACATAGGGCCAAACGATTTGCCAGGGATATTTGTCCTGCAAACATAGTCCTGAACCGATATGCCAGGGACCTGGATCTTCCATTTGATAATGAAGGCAAAGCTGGCAGGTCAGGAAATATCTGCCAGCCCCTCTATGATCGCCTGAACACACTGCCCTATTTTTCCATGGAAGGACCCGGCTCCCTTGCGAGAGAATGGCTGGAATCAGAATTCCTTCCTCTGATAGGAGAATTTATGCTGCCGGTGACCGATACCCTGAGAACACTCAGTGAACATATCGCTTTCCAGGTATCGAGACAGATCAAGCCGCATTCGAAAATCCTTGTAACGGGAGGGGGTGCCTATAATATATTTCTTCTTGAAAGAATCTCACACCACAGTCAGTCAGAGATCTCATCCAGCTCAGTAGAACTAATCGAATTTAAGGAAGCTATGGTATTCGCATTCCTCGGACTCCTGAAAATCCGGGGTGAAATTAACTGTTATTCAAGCGTGACAGGGGCTGAAAAGGATAGCTGCTGCGGTGTTCTGTATACACCATAGTATTCGAAGTTCTGCTACGCATATCCCCTTACCCCCGTTTCAAGACAAGGCGTTTTTCCTAGACAGACGTTTTCATTTTTATTATATTTCGGATCTAAAAATATAAAATCAATGGAAAATTTTATCGCTCATGTTCCAACTGAACTTCATTTTGGAAAAGGTGTTGTGGATGGACTCGGCTCAACTGCCTTAAAATATGGGAAGAGAGCATTATTGGTGTATGGTAAAGGATCGGTTTTGAAAAACGGCAGCCATAAAGATACAAAGGAACAATTAGAGAAAAACGGTATTGAAGTATTCGAATACAGCGGTATCAAACCGAATCCTGTTGTTGACGATGTGGATGCCGCAGTGAAGGTCGGACAGGAGAATGGAGTAGACATGGTGATCGCTGTTGGTGGAGGATCTGCCATAGATTCGGCCAAATTAATCTCCGTTGCCATAGTCGAAAATTGCGGCGGATGGGAAATAATGAAGGGAGAAAGAAACCCAATAATATCACTCCCCTTAATAGCAGTGCTAACTCTCGCTGCAACTGCCACGGAAATGAATTCAGTAGCAGTTATTCAGAACCACCAGACGATGGAAAAAATCGGGTACCGACACCATACTATGTATCCCATGCATTCATTCCTCGACCCGACATATACCCTCAGTGTACCAAGGGATCAAACTGTTAATGGTATTGTAGACCTGATCGCACACGTGCTTGAGCAATACTTTGGCCAGGGTGATGCCAGTCTTTCTGACCGGTTTTCACACGCAATCATTCAGGAGGCAATGGAATACGGTCCCCAGTTATTGGATAATCCCGATAGTTATCTTCTGAGAGCCAGGATTATGTGGGCGGCAACCAATGCCCTGAACGGACTTACATCCTATGGTCGTCTGAATATGGACGGAGGAGTTCATTCCATCGGACATATTCTTTCCTTGCTATACGATACCGCTCATGGTGCCACCCTGTCCATCGCCTACCCGGCGTGGATGCGCCATTTGAAACCCAGAATCAGGGAAAGGCTTGAGAAACTGGGAGAGAACCTGTTTAATGATAGCTCCGCCGTGAATACAATCGAAATGCTGGAGGATTTTTTCAGGAAGCTTGGAAGTCCCGTCAGGCTTCAGGACGTGGGACTTGGAGAGGACAAGCGCAATGAACTTGTTGATCGACTGAACAAGAACCAGTGCAACGGAAGAAATCCTGATAACAGTCTGAATGACAGTGACAGAGAGGCTATTGTTGATCTTATGCTGGCACAATAAAAAAAAGGCGCGATCGAAATCGCGCCTTTCACCCTAATTACTAACTAAAAACACTAACCACTAAACCTATTTTAACCTAAACCTATTCTTAATAGTCTTTATATCTATAACGCAAAAGTTGCTAAAATGTTTGCTAAAAAATGTTAAAAGCTTCTTAAAAAATGTTAAATCTTCATTTTATCAGCTCCTACACAATAAACTTAGTCAACTTTTACCTCCCTGGCCAACTTCACTTCCTGTTTAACAATTGTTTAAGAAGATTTCTTAACAGTTTGTTAAAATGTGAATTGTAGGTTATGCCCGGGCAAGAAGTTCCTCGATTTCTCCTCTAAACGGTATAGAAGGTTGTGCCCCTGTCTTCCTTGCAGACAGGGCTGCTGCTGCATGGGCAAACCGGATTCCCTCTTGGATATTTATCCCTTCGGAAATTGCCACTGCCAGGGCGCCGTTAAAGACATCTCCGGCAGCAGTAGTGTCTACCGCATCAACTATAAATCCGGGGACCAAGCCGTACAATCCGCTCTCCCTGTCGCTGAGAAAAGCTCCTTTTGCCCCAAGGGTTAAAATTACTTTGCCAATTCCTTTATCATGAAATCTATTACAGCATTGTTGCATGCTGTCTTCCGATGCCGGCTTAACACCTGTAAGCAATTCCGCCTCTGTCTCATTCGGGATTATAATACTGACTTTCTTCAGAACATCATCAGGTATATCACCCGCAGGTGCAGGATTAAGTATTACGGGAATATTACTGGAAGCCGCAAGATTAATGCCTTCAAAAACTGTTTTGTAGGGAATCTCCAGCTGTATGAGCAATAATGAAGCACGGCGAAAGGATTCATTGGATTTTTGTAGATCGAATGGATCCAGCTGATGATTTGCCCCTGGAGCAACCGTGATTGCATTCTCACCTCCGGATGAAACCGTTATAAGAGCAACCCCGGTTGGTGAACCATTGCAGATCTTTATATTAGAGGTATCAATCCCATCAGACTTGTAACCCTTAATTGCCTGACTTCCGTAACTATCATTACCTACGGCTGCAATAAAATTTACCCTGCCACCACTGCGCGCTGCAGCTACAGCCTGGTTTGCACCTTTCCCACCCTGAACGGTAAGAAGATCTCCTCCAAGGACGGTCTCACCTGGCTTGGGAATCTCAGGTACCTTTATTATCAAATCGGTATTTGAACTACCGATAACGAGGATTTCTTTCATAATTACAGGCGGTTAAATTAGACGGGGAACTATGATAAACGTAAGACCTGCAAGGTATAACAGTAACATGCCGGTAAGTAAACCTTTCAATCCCACAGCTTTTCCAAATTCCTTCCAGATAAATACTCCCCATAGGGCTGCTACAAGTGTGGCACCCTGCCCTAATCCATAAGAGATAGCAAATCCTGCCTGTCCCGAAGCAATAATATTGAGAGTAAACCCGAGCCCCCAGATCAGTCCCCCCAACATCCCCACAAGATGAAGCCTTGCCGTGCCCAGTTTGAAATAATCACCATAACTGACTTTTGTACCTGATATAGGACGGTACATGAAAATTGTATTCCAGATAAAATTTGAAAGCAGCAATCCGACAGCAAAAATTACTGAAGCCGAATACGGAGTAATTCGTCCGACTTCCGGATTAACAAAATCCGTCACCATGGAATCTGCCACAAAGCGATAGAAAAATCCCATCAGGATACCTGCAGCCAGTGAAATGATTATTCCCTTTGATGTTGCCTTAGCCTGGCCTGAACTTGATTTCCGGTAGGCTATGGCATCCAGAATTATGGCCAGTACCACCAGGAAAACTCCGGCAAAAAGAAAAGTAAATCCGGACAATAATTAAAAACTATGTTGTAGAAAATTCATGATTTTATATGGCTCAGGTTTGGCGTAAACAAAAACATGTATTTTTGTCGGATACAAAGTTCAAGAATAAAACCAGCAAACATGAAAAGATTATTTCAAACAACAGTATTTCTGCTTGCCGGAACACTTATCACTCCGGATGCAAACACCTGCACAAATTTTCTGGTTACCCGTGGGGCTTCAGTCAATGGAGCTACAATGATAACCTATGCCGCGGATGCTCATGTTCTTTATGGTGAGCTGTATTTCCGGAAGGCACAGGACCATCCCGAAGGCAGCATGTTTAAAATATACGAATGGGATACAGGCAAATATCTTGGAAAGATAAAACAGGTGCCTCATACCAATTCTGTCGTGGGATTGATGAACGAATACCAGCTTGTTATTGGAGAAACTACATACGGCGGCCGACCTGAACTGGTTGATACAACCGGGATTATTGATTATGGAAGCCTGATGTTCCTTGCTCTTGAGCGTGCTAAAACTGCTCGTGAAGCCATCCTGGTTATGTCTGACCTGGTCAATGAATATGGATATTACAGTTCAGGGGAATCATTTTCCATTGCTGATAAAAACGAGGTCTGGATAATGGATTTAATTGGTAAGGGACCCGGAAACAAAGGAGCCGTATGGGTGGCCAGGAGAATTCCTGACGGGTATGTATCCGCTCACGCAAACCAGGCCAGAATACAAACCTTCCCGCTGGATGACCCCGAGAATTGTCTCTACGCCGACGATGTAATTTCCTTCGCAAAGGAAAAAGGATATTATAATGGAAAAGACAAGGACTTTAGTTTTTCAGATACTTATGCCCCTGTAGACTTTGGAGGTGCCCGGTTCTGCGAGGCCAGGGTCTGGTCGTTTTTCAGCAAGATCACCGACGGAATGGATGAGTACCTTGACTATGCCCAGGGTCATAACCTGGAAAACAGGATGCCTCTCTGGGTGAAGCCTGGCCGCAAGTTAGCTGCCTCAGACCTGATGGAATATATGCGTGACCATTACGAAGGCACACCGCTTGACATGACTGAAGATATAGGGGCAGGACCCCACCGTCTACCCTACCGTTGGCGCTCGTTGACATGGGAAGTCGATGGAGTTACCTATTGCAATGAAAGGGCAATCGCTACACAGCAGACTGGTTATTCATTTGTTTCAGAATCCAGGAACTGGCTGCCTGATCCGGTTGGTGGAATATTTTGGTTCGGTGTGGATGATGCCGCAACATCAGTCTACAATCCCATGTACTGTGGTATCCAACGTGTTCCTGAACAATTTGAGGTTGGCAATGGCGATATGATCACTTATTCTGAAACTTCAGCATTCTGGGCATTCAATTTTGTATCCAATTTCTGCTATCTGAGATATGATCTTATGACTCCGGATGTAAAAAAGGTCCAGGCTGAGCTGGAAACAAAATATATACGCAATACCGAAGCGGTAGATAAGGCTGCTACCGAACTTCACAAGAAAGACCCGGATCTGGCCTTGGAATATTTGACTGATTATTCAGTCAGTGTGGGAAACAACACCTTCAACCGTTGGAAAGAATTGGGATATTACCTGATGGTGAAGTACATGGATGGAAATATCAAAAAAGAAGAAAATGGTGAGTTTATTTACAACGAACATGGTGGGAATATTATTCCCGAACCTCATCATCCAGGTTATCCCGACTGGTGGTATGAAAAGATCGTGGAAAAGGACGGAGACAAATTAAAGGTTATCGGTCCCGCGCACTAAATACAAAAACCCAGGTATCTAAAGCCCGGAAAATTCGAATGAAGCTATTGCGAAAAAATATTTGTATATTCGCGCTCTGTAAAATTTGAGGGATACGAAATATTATTACGATGGATTTACTGAAAACAGCTGAGAAGCATTTTGCAAAGGAATCGAACCACCCTGAGTTCGGTGCAGGTGATACAATCACCGTACATTATAAAATTAGGGAAGGTAATAAGGAAAGAATACAGCAATTCCGCGGCGTTGTTCTTCAACGCAGAGGATCAGGCATAGCTGAAACATTTACTGTGCGCAAGCTATCCGGAAATATTGGTGTCGAAAGGATCTTCCCCCTTGCCTCTCCATTCATTGATAAAATAGATATCAATAAAAAAGGACATGTTCGCAGAGCAAGGATTTTCTACCTCCGTGAATTAACAGGTAAAAAAGCCCGTATCCAGGAAAAAAGAGTTGGAATTGCAGCAGATAACGGCAAAGTTGACAATACTGCTGTTGAGCAAGCTCCTTCCAGCAAGGATCCTGCCGAAAGCGCAGAATAGAAAATTCTACATTGATCGATATATCAAAAAACCCCGGCACCCCCGGGGTTTTTTATTGGCTATTCCACGCTGCTCATCCTGTAGACAGGATAGCGTCGGTAAGACTTTTCGGCCCATTCTGAATTGGTATATATAAAGTACAACTGGGCTCTTCCCGACTGGGCAAATCCGGGATCATCTACTTTTCTTTTTTCAAAACGGGACCTGAGTTCGGCATCATTTCTTAGGATTTCGATTGCAGTCTGTTCAAATATTGAGGGATCAATATATTCGCGCCTGTCGAGGATGGGATCGAAAAAATTCCATAACATAAATGAATCTTCTCCTCTTGGATCAAGTGTTTCCATCAAATAAGGTAAACCTTCCTGCTTCAGCGGTATAAGAATATCTCCCTTATAAAATTGTATTTCCTGGTCTTCCTTCCGCACCTTGATATTACTATGCATGAAGTGTCCGTTATATGGACTTGTTCCAAAGTCTATATCATCAATAAAAAATACCTCCACCTTCATTAGTGTATCATGTGTAAGCGGGTTCATTTCAATCCGGTTTAGTTCCAGCCTGCTGATGACTTCTGTCCAAACCTGGGGTATTATGAAAAAGTCCGGTACACTTACAATATGACCCGGTTCATAGGTCTTGTAATAAGGGATCTCCTTTTCCCAGGATTCATTATGGTCGTAATAGGGCAAAGAATGCCCGGTAAGCCGGCTAACTCTGTTCTTGTAAGCATAACCTTTAAAATACAGCTTGTCAACCTTGCTGGAATCCAATTTCCAGTCAAGCACATATTCCCGAATTGAGGCAGTTGCCAATTTAGCTTCCTTGCGCAGTCTGGCAATCTCCTGTGAATTCTCACTGGTGCTCTCCAGCAGTGCTCTCATGAAATGGTAAGTTGCCTTAACCTGGTCTGGAAAAGGCTTATAGACATGAGTCTCATTTAGAAATGATATGGTATTATAGAGGGATGTATATCCTGATGAATACCTCGGAGGGTTTTCCAATTGAATCATTCCCTTGTCAGGGGAACGTTGCAAAAAATGAACATAGGGAATCATTTCATAGGGTGAGTCTTTCATTGTGGAATAGAGCTCAGGCAGCATTACACCTTCGAGGAAGTCTCCAATACCCTGATTCAGCCTTTGTATAACAGAACTGATAAGGGTGATTGTATACTGGTGATCAGAACCATTTGTAACATGGTTATCAAGGAATACATCCGGATCCCACAAACGAAAGATCTCCGTGAAAATACGGGCGTTCCTGGAATCAAGCTTGATAAAATCCCGGTTCAGGTCCAGGTTCTGCGCATTGCCCCGGAACCCGGCTTCTACCGGTGGGTCCATATTGGTCCGGTGATAAGAACTCCGATTCAATGCCCCTCCGATATTGTAAACCGGTACAATACAAACAACCGTATTATCAAGGTATTTATACAGATCTTTATTTCTTTCGAGAATATCACGGGCAAAAAGAACACTGGCATCGATCCCGCAGGATTCTCCCGGATGGATACCATTTAGGATGAGTATAATCCTTTTTCCCTGCTCCCTGAGAATATGAGGCTCAAAGCTCTCACTGGATGAAATCACAAAAAGGTTCAGGGGTTTGCCCACATCTGTGAGACCGTAACTCAGGAGTTTTGCCTCAGGGTATTCCTGATCCAGGTCCTTGTAGGCCTGTATTGCTTCATCATATGTAAGGGAATAATTTTCTTCAAAATTCAGACTGACCTGGCCCTGGCTGGATGCCGAAAAGCATAGAATTAGCAGCAGACTGCAAAATCTGTAAATCGTAAATTCTAATGTCATTAATAAATGATTGAGGTGAATTATTTAAGCTTATCGACTTCCGCCTGGGCCTTGCTCATTATATTATCCGCCTGCACGTTGGCTTCATCTTCTAACTGTTTGGCTCTTTTCTCTGCCTCAGTCTTCATTGTTTTAGCCGCTGTTTGTGCCGCGATCTTCCTTATTGGATTGCTTCCTGCCTCCTTAATGAGATTCTGCGCTTCAGTCTCAGCAACTTTTATCAGCTCCTCCCCGGCCAGTTTTGCTTCGTATTTTACGCGGTCTGCCTGCTCCCTGGCATCGGCCATGATCTTCTCTGCTTCCCTGTTTATATCTTCCTTGACTTCCTCCTTTACCTCCTCAATCTTCTCTTCCACCACTTCCTTCACCTCCTCTTTAACCTGCTCTATAACCTGTTCCTGAACCTTCTGACCCAATTCCTCGAACACGGGTCTGACTTTGGGATCCTCAAAGGTCCCCGTAACCATGAATTTCACGTCAATGGTTTCACCGGGATCAAGTTCTATGCCCTGGTTAGCAGCCATAGCAGCAATTCCATCTATTGCAGATTGTGCAGTACCTCCCAGTTCAGAACGGGGAATTTTCATCATCATCTCGTAATTCATTGTCATATCTATTCCCTGGTCACCCTTCATGATCAGGTCACTGCCAAAAATCTTTGTCTGGTAAGGTTGTATATAGACCCGGCCGTTTCGGATCGAATACTTAATATCCAGATCTTCAATTGTAATAACATCGTATTTATCGGTTTTCAGTATGTCTCCGATCTTGTCAAAAGTCTGTGAATTATTGATCTTTATAATCTCGGAGGATAGATTCCCACTTCCAACCAGTGAATTCAGATCTGGCATCATCGCAGAGTCAAGGAAAGAAGTGAATTCCAGTTTTGTAGAAATTTTTCCTGTAGTTCTCTCTGCAATCGGAGCCAGTTTCTGAATGGTGACAAAGGCATCAAAAGCTTCCGGAATATCTATTTTACGGATATCCATGTCGAATTCTACCATGGGCGACTTAATATCCTGGGTATTGTATTCTCCGCTGAGAGCGACGCTCCCCTGGAGAACGTCCAGGTTTATATTTTTAAGAATAACTTTATGGTCGCGGACAATGATCAGCCCGTACATATTGTCTATGTCTATCTTATCATATTTTATTTTTTTAAGCATTGACTGGAAGGTAAAATCAATATTTCCAGGGATTGCAATGACCGAAAGAACAACCGAATCTTCCGTTTCCTCCACAACCTCTTCTTCTGTCCCGGTCATGAATTCATTAAGATCAATCAGGTTACTGTTTAGATCAAGAGTACCTGAAACAGTCCCTTCCTTATTGAAAATAAAAGGCAGGAAATTATCCAGTCTTCCTTTAAGCTGAAAATCACTGCTGCCTATGGTTGCGTCAAATTCCTCAAGTTCAATATACTGGGGCGAGAAATTCATAACCGTGCTGTTTATATAAACAGGTTGTGGGATATCCGGAGACTTGAATTCAAATTGTTGAAGCCTTATTGACCCGTCGGCTTTGAATTCTTCGTAATTCTCATTCTCAAGACTTGACATCTTACCCATTACATCCAGGTTTGCATCCAGCTTCCCATTAAGGCTTACACCCTCCATGGGGACAACATCACTGAGGCTTGCAAAATCGACACTTGCAGAAAGATTTGCATTCACCTGTGGATCGCTGATCGGTGTGATCACATGTGCCTCCAGGTCGAATGGATTATCACCCAGTTCAACATGAAATGTGTTTACATCAAACTTGGAATTATCATTCTGAATACCGTCATAGTGTACTTCAACATCAATTTGAATGTTCTCGGCTGATTTCGGAAGGTCTGGGTAGCTGAACCGGGCATCAGTGACTTTCAGGGCAATATCAGCGGAGGGTGTATGGTTTTCAGTCATTTTACCCTGTATGGTACCCGAAAGGCTTAACTGTCCACTCGTTTCGACATCCTCAAAGTCCTTCATATATACGGCAGGTACCATTGAGAGCAGGCTCTTAAAACTCGTTCCCCGGGTGGCGAAAGCAAGATCCATTGACATATCCTGGTCTTCCGGCATGCTCACCATACCTTCAAGAAGCAGCACCAGATCATTGATTGCAAATGAATTATCCTCCAGTGTGAATACCATATTTACCATGTCGGCGTCCAGGTTAACCAGTATATCAAGGGTTGCGTTTTTGACGAGTCGTACGCCCCCCATATGCAGGTTTAAGCTCTCGGTGCGTGAAGCCATCATAAGGTTGGTATGCTCCAATCCCAGATCTCCGGATAACATAAAATTGAATCCATCGAGGGAAACTTTCATCGCCGAACTCATGTCATTGTAAGAAATACGAGCATTTCGTATTTCAAATTTTTTAAGAGCTACATTCAGATCCATTGATCCACTGCCCGTAGTATCGACTTCTTCCTCTTTAACCTCATCCGTTTCCTTTGCAATATCCCAGTTTGCTGTACCGTCCTCCAGCACAATTGCAGAGATCCGGGGATTATCAAGCAGGATGCCCCTTACCTTTATGGCCTCTTTTTTCACCAGGCTCATCACATTAACCGTGGCACTAAACTGATCAAAGGCAACCAGGGTATCCCCTTCAAAGGTTTCAATGCCCACAACAGAAACATCGTATAGAGACACCGATAACCGTGGGAAATCCTTGAAGAAACTAAGCTTCAGATCAGCAAAATCTATTTTTGCATTAACACTGGTATTGGCCACTTCTTTTGCCTTATCAAGCAGCTGTTTCTTAAAAAGCAGCGGGGTAACGACCAGTGCAGTTAAGATTACGAGAATAATGATCAATAGTACGCGGAGGACCTTTTTCATGACAGTGATATTTTCTAATAAATTTATGAAATATTATTGATTTGAATGGTTTACTTTTTTTCGGGATGAGGGACAGTACCTTCATAGAATGGTTCACAATCGTTCCCGAGAGCAGACTGCACCAGATTAGTAAGGGGAGCTAAGATGGTTCCAAGGAAGCGTACCTTGCTCTTTTCAGGTTCTTTAATCGATCCGTACACCTGTTGATCGATTATACTGCAACCGTTCTGGTCCACTACAGCAACTATAACATCAAGACTGTCCTCTTGCAGGTCCATCCAGCCCTGGGCAGCTACCCTGTTTTCTTCAGTACTGAATGCCAGATCATTGAGAAGAACTCTGCCGTCCTGAAATTTTATATCTGATTTAAGGTAGGTAACCGGTGAATTTGCACTGTAATCAGAAACCAGGATATTGGCATAGGAACCGCCTTTACTAACCGCTAATCCGGCCGGACCCATAAACATAACAGCACCAAGATCCACAAGATTGAAATTCTGGCTGCGTTCAAACCTTCGAATCATTTTGTCAAGTTCGATCCCATAAAGTGTAAGATCCTGGCCCTTTAACATAACCTTACCGTTCAATCCTTCCATAATAGCTCTATCCTCATGGGTTTCAAGTACAACATCAATCATGAGATCCATTTTCCCGATAAGCAAGGTATCATCAACAAAATTTAGCATCAGGTCCTTTACGTTATATTGATCCACCTGGTACTGAATTTTGTAATTTGGTTGTTCTGAAAACGGATCAAGGATGAATAGTCCGGTCCCTTCTTTTTCAAACAATTTTGATTTTCCAGGATGAACTGAATATATTCCCTCCCTTACTTCCACATTAAAATCATATCCTTCCCAACTAAATGACCTGAAACTTGATTGTTTTGAACCCAATAACAGGTCAGCCGTCAGGGTAGCAAAAGGATTCGGATCCTTTTCATTATCAATATATATGTCTTCTGCCAGTATTTTTAGTGACTTGGTCTGAATAGTATCTTTTGAATTTATAAACAGAAGATCCGCTTCCCTAAGATCAAACTTTTTTAGCGTTTGAATGGAATCATGCGGAAAATGCAGGTCAAGCAAAAATGATCCTGTCAGCAGACCGTTCAGTACTTCCGGTAAGGTATCGGTTTCCTCATCCCAGATGAGTTTTGCCGGATTAAAGTTCTCAACGCCTACAGACATTACAAGGTAATTCCTGCTTTTGGCCGGGGAATTGTATTCGAGATCAACCTCCAGGTTGCTGTCAAGAATATTTATTTTGAAATCCTTGAAATCCAGGTAGGTTCTTTCATTCCTGTGATCAAGCTCAAATATCCCCTGGCTTATGCTTAGCGGAGGCAACAGATTCTCAACCTCACCTTCAAGATGCTGTATATCGAATGTTATTGATGGATTGGGACGCATTTGAAGAAACCTTTCAGTTGAGGTGGTAACCAGTACACCGAGTTCTACGTCACGAATCCGGTAAGGAAATGCTTCCCGTACAACAGGTACAAAATCCAGGAAACCCGGAAGGTCAAATAATTCCGACCTAATCTCCAGATCGGCCACAATAGTAGTGTCCACTCCAAAGAGAATATAAAATGGATTATAAATGCTCCCATTGATCAGGAAATCTGAATCATCAACCCGGGCTTTCATGTCAAAAATCCTGGTAATTCCTTCATGGTGATGAATCCTGCCATCGATAGAGTCGATTGACATAATGCCAGGAAGTGCAACGGAAGCATTTTCGAAATTGAGATCAAATTCAATATAATCACCGGTAATATATCCGGAATCAGAATGGTATTTCGCTCCTTCTGCAATGAGTGATGTCTGGAATATTCCTGAGAGGGAGTCCAGGAAAGGGATATTAAATACCTGGTCAAAACCTGATATGTCGGCTTTCATATTCAAGTTCAAGTTGAATTCAGGGGCATTGAAATTGCGCGCAAACAAAGCCCCGTTAACATAGCCATCCGGCAGTTCGGCATAGATTGTATCGATCCTGATCCAGGCCGCAGAAAAATCCTTTCTGCTTCCCGTATGGAACCTGCCTGAAAGATTCAGGTCATTAATATGCTTCCCTGTTATGGGAACGAACATTCTTACATCATTAATCCCAAAAGAAAAATCGACAACAGGAAATCCTCTCAGGTTATTATCCTTAATCGTTCCCCGGAAATATAAATCTCCTTTCTCAAGGTTTTCAAGCCCGGTCTCGCTGAGGATCATTTGGGATAGGGTAAAATTATCATCTGAACCGCTGAATTTCAGATCGATAAAGCCTTCCTCCATGAAGTTTACCTCTCCTTCAATATTCAACTCTGATCTTCCAACGATAAGCAGGCTGGGATCCAGTTGAAGGTTAAGTTCCTTTCTTGAGAAAACCAGCGATGTCTCCAGAAATATATCTAAATTGTTGATACTATTCTTATCTGAGAGTTGAAGGTACTCTAACTTAATATCTGTATCCAGATTGCTACTAATAGCTTCAGGTGTATATTCGAGCTGGGCCCTCAGGTTTGAAAAAATAAGATTTGTCCTGTTTTTCTCCAACCGGTTATCAACGTATAGCTCTATATCCTCAAAAATGATATAATCAAGGTTGATTTCGAAAGTTGAAGAATCCAAAGGATCTTCCGGAGCATCAGGCGGGGTCAAAGCTGCATCCAGCACAGGTGAATCCACATTTTCCAGTTCCTTCTCCTCATTATATTTGCCGGGTAGTGGTTCAACAATCTCGATGGCATTCATGAGATTTATGCTAGTATCCGGATACTGGATCAAATGTATTTTACCCCTTTTGAGCGACATCCTGGATACCTCAACCCTGCCTCGTATTAGCTCTCGTATATCAAGGGCCGCATATATCCGCTCAATCTCTGCCAGGGATTCTTCATTCTGGTTCCTTTCTGAGATGGGATTCTCATAGATCTCAACTTCCCTAATCAGCATGGACATGCTTGGAAATTGGATAAATGGATTGAATGAGATGCTTTCAAAAATGAGCTCACCCCTTGTATAGTCATTCAGGCTAAGCAGAACGCGTTCGCTGATTTTGTCCCTGTCAATAAATAGGTAACCGGTCAGGATAAGTAAGAGAATGAACACGCCAAGAATGGTAAACAAAATACCACGTATGATCCTGTTAATCAGCTTTCTTCTTTTTCTTTTTAGCTTTCTGTGCATTTCTGAACTGCCTGATACCTCAAATTTAATGAAAAAAGGCAGGTGATCACAAGAAATCTAAACAGGCTTGCTTGTTTATGCTTTAAAGCCTTTGCAGATCGTCTGAGTTTGAATATATTTGCACGAAATCTGGACCCGTAGCATAATTGGATAGTGCACCTGACTACGGATCAGGAGGTTGGGGATTCGAGTTCCTCCGGGTTCACTTAATAATCAGACACTTACATCAATATAACATGTAGGTGTCTTTTTGTTTGCAATGCATCTTGCAATGCATAAATCCCAAATCTATCTCTTGGTTGATAATTTCCGGATTTGAAATGTCCTCTGGAGAAAGGGAAGATATATGTTTGAGCATCTTGAAGTTGCACATGTCATTAATCTATTAAGCTCATAATATTACCAAAAAGCCAGGCTTCTGGCCCATTGTTCACAAACTTTACATTGTGGCCTTTAATGGTTCCTTTCGGCCTACCACCCACTTGTTTTTTTATTCTTTACACCCATGATACAGATACGATCCACTTTATAAAGACGACAAAGTTTAATCTTGGAAAGAAAAGACCTTAATTAATAATTATTACAACAGACAAGTAAATTGAGTAAATTTAAATTACGAAAACTGAAATATGAAACCATCAAGAAATGCTTTATTAGGATATTCTTATCAAGAATACATAGCATTTTTACTTTTACTTAAAAATGTAAAATAAAAAATAGGAAAAGTGATGTATTTTGCTTATATTCAAGTTGTTAAAACCAAAAATATTAACAAAAAAACATCACCTTTCAGATGAAAAATACAAAGAAGAAGTTAAAAAACCAATCAAAAGTTGTTAAGTCCTCATTCACAGGCAGTAACATTACAAAGTATTCCGGTCTCAATACCGTAGCTAAATATATGAACCGCCAGCACCTGATAAAATCCATCAGCTCATCCTTTCCTACAGAGTGGCACAATGCAACAAAGTTTGGTACCAACCAGGTATTGATGGCCATTACACTGGCTTCGATCAGCGGGATAAACCGGATTTGCAGGATTGCTGTTTTTAGCGGTGACGGTTTAGTGAAGGTATTGTTGAGACTGGACAAAGCAATAAACGAGAATGCCATATCTGCCACGTTGAAGAACCTGGGGCAAAGTGGTGCACGTACACTGCAAATGTTCTTGCTGTCAAGAAACGCCCGGTGGGTGCGTGAAAGCGGACTGGAAAGCATTACACTGGATGCAGATTCCACCGTAAAATCTGTTTGTGGCAACCAGGAAGGGGCAGAAAAGGGATTTAACACTACAAAGAAAGGAGCCAAAAGCTATCACCCGCTGCTGGTTTTTGTGAGCGAGATGAAACTGCTTTACCACACCTGGTTCAGGACAGGATCAGCATATACAGCCAATGGTGTTGTTGAGTTTTTAAAAGAAGTACAATCCAGTCTGCCGCGGAATATCAGGAAAGTGTTTTTCAGGGCAGACAGCGGGTTCTTCTCAGGGAAGTTATTCGACTTACTGGAATCCTTTTCCTGGGACTATCTGGTCAAGGTAAAGCTTAAAAATCTGAAAGATTTGCTGAAAGCCCAGGATTGGACCGATGTTGAAGATGCCAAAGATGTTGCCATATGTGAGTTCAGCTACCGGGCAAAATCCTGGCAACGTTCCAGGATGCTGAAAGCAATGCGTTCAGTAAAGGAGCATGTTGAAGTATCATATCTGGGAGAGAAAAAAACTGTTCCGGTATATCAATACGTCTGCTATATCAGCAGTTATGACATGGATGCCTTGGCATTGCATGAGTTGTACAAGCAGCGTTCTACCAGCGAGACATGGATTGAGCAGGTAAAAGGTCACACGATGGCAGGAGGTACTATAACTGATGATTTCTGGGCAAATGATATCCTCTGGCAGCTAAGTGTATTTGCATACAACATATCGGTGATGATGCGTCAGACGAAAGACAAGTACAAAAAGCAGGAACACCGGAGCTTTATCGATTGGTTTATTGCAGTGCCTGCCAGAATAATAAGGAGTGGGCATCAAATTGAATTAAAAATGGTAACTGTTTAGCTGCTATCTGAAAATAAAGAAATAAACCGGTGTTATCAACAATTAATGCACTGTTTTATCGCTAGTGTTTCGCCAGTTGATCATGTCCCATTTCTAGTTGAAATTCCTTGCTGAGAGGTTCGTTTTTGAATTTCTTCTTTTATGGTTTTTTGCATTTGATTCAATATTCTAAAGTTATTGACTTTTCTCATCTTTAACTCAATCTCTAGCAAAGCCGCCGCTATCCATCGATACCGTTCTTTTGAGTTCTTCCAGTACTTTACCTTATTCAAGTATTTTTCTATCTGTGAGTTCAGGTTTTCAATACAATTGGTGGTAGCAAAACTTTTAGAAAAGTCCACATTTAATCCTAACCTGTGTAGGGTTAAAATATCCTCAAGACCTTCTTCAAGGGATCTGGCCGCTAATAAATTGATCACCTCCAGATCCCGCTTTAAATCTTTCAGAGATTCCCTGGCCTCCTTAGGAACTGCTCAATATTTAAATGACTTTTATAGGTCCTAACTGTATCATTAGTTTTTCTTTTTTTATCTATCGTGTGTTATAATATGTTGTATTTTAAGTGTATACATGCTTGCTTATTAAATTAATAAGTGATACATTTGTGAATTAACGGATTATGAATTCATTAATGTATCATGCAAAATAAAGAAAATCAATTAGTTAGTAGTTTTCATAATTACTTTGTGCTAACCATGGAGGATTTTAAAAACATTCTTCAAACTACCTCACGTATGACAGTCTTCAGGAAACTAAAACACTTGTCATATAAAACCAGCTATTCGCATTGTGGGAAATATTATACTTTAGATTCAATTGCAAATTATGACAATAATGGTATATGGGCATATAACCAAATCTATTTTTCAAAATTCGGAACCTTGAAAAACACAGTATTACATAGTATTGAAAAGTCCAGTGGCGGTTTTACCAGTTACGAATTAGAAGAATTTTTAAGGGTCCCTGTGCATAATACAGTATTTGATTTATGGAAAAACCGTAAAATTAGAAGGGAGCAAATAACTAAACAATATATCTATCTTTCTGTTAAAAAAGGAGATACGCAATTTGATTTACGAAAACAGGATATTGTCATCAAAAACAACATGTTTGCTAAAGATGTTTCAGACGAGTATTTGGCTTTGTTTATGTCTTTGTTAAACGAGAAACAGAAAAGGTTATTTGCCGGATATGAATCCATAAAAACAGGTTATGGGGGAGACAAGATAATTTCGCGAAAGACAGGGCTAAATATAAAGACCGTATCCCGGGGCAGGAAAGAACTGCTAAGCGAGGATATAGATATTGAAAAGATACGAAAAACCGGTGCTGGACGACCGTCGTTAAAAAAAACGAAAAAATCCTGAAATTGATTGAAGAGATAATGGAATCGGAAACAGCAGGTGATCCAATGGGAAAATCATTGAACTGGACAAGAAAAAGCACCTACTCGTTAAGTAAAACATTGAAGGGCAAGGATATTGACATTTCTCCAAACACAGCAGGGAAAGTATTAAAAGCCATTGGTTATTCTTTAAAATTGAACCGAAAGTCAATTTCAACCACGCAACACCCCGATAGAGATCAACAATTTCGATATATTGAATCAAGGGTCAAGGAATATGAAGATATGGGCCAGCCCATTATCAGTGTTGACACAAAGAAAAAAGAGATGATAGGTAATTTCAGCAACAAGGGCAGGAAGTACGGTAAAGAAGCAGAGAAAACACTGGACCATGATTTTTTGTCCAATGCAATAGGAAAGCGAAAATTCAATTAGTAAGTGCGACGATATTAATTTTGTATAATTACTTTTTATTCATATATTTATTTGTGATGTTCTATTGTCCAGCAGTTTTATAATAAAAAACTCAAAATACCCAGAATTGAGATACCCGAATTTCCTACATTTAAAAACTTGAAAAGGATGAAAATTAATAACAAATGCAAATCGACGAAAACAGCTTTTACTTTATGGGCCTTATTTGCATTAAGTTTAACATCCTTTGCACAAGATTCGTTAACAGTTGACCAACCAGAAACTGAAGAAAGACTGAAGTTTTTTCAAACTCCTTATAAGTACAATAATATCCCCAAAATAAATGTAATTGCTTTAGGGGTTGGTAATATATCACTATTATATGAAAGGGCTATTTACAAAAAACTTTCGGCTACAATGGGTATTGGCTATAAGTTTGGAGGAACAAGCCCAGCTCTCTTTACTCCTGATGACGGTAATAATAGTATGAAGATACAACTGAGCCCAATAAAAGCAATAACCCTAACCCCTGAATTTAGGTATTATTTAGGACGCGTCAAGAAAGATGCTCCGGGAGGCTTCTATTCAGGCTTGTATTTTAGGTATTCAAATTTCTGGACAGATGCCTATTTTGAGCATACAGCTTCCGATAATAGTATTAGCCGTATAAATTCCGATCTATCACTAACTGAATTTGGCTTTGGGGTACAATTAGGTTATCAACTCATCATTAAGGATAGGTTTACTATTGATTTCATGTTTCTCGGACCAAGGCTTTCTTTCTTTACAATTACAAATGAATTTTCTGGTGAAGTTACTGAAGAGTTCAGACAAGATTTTGAAAAAGTTGTCCAAGATGTAATTGATCGGTTAGGGAGTGATTATAATTTTAGTGTTGGCGATGTTGAAGGAAATACGCTGAAGGGTAAAATGAGAATCCCAGGTCTAAGATTTGGAGTATCTGTAGGTTATGCCTTTTAAATTAAAACCCTCTAAAGATAATTCTAGACTCATGGTATAAAAGCTGCAAAGTACTTCACGAACAAAAATATCTGCCGAAATACCTAAAGTGTAACAGTCGAGCGGTTTCCCCATAACTTCAAGAAAGCCTCCCGGGCTATATCTTTGGCAACCTCTGCACTACCTGATTTGTAAAACACGAAGTGGATCAGTCGGACAAGTTGTGGAGTATATCAATAATAATGAAAAATGTAGAATGATGGTGAAAATTATTTTGCACTATTCAATCATTCTATTTTTCTTATACCCTAACCTAAAATTACCTCACTCTCAAGAAATGCTGACTGACCCCACAAAGTTCTTTATGCGGCCTTAGTATAAATCGAAGAGTTTTTGAAAATTATCCATAGTGCAATCAATAACTGCAAGATAATGAAATTGTTGTTTCTCTCATTAATTTCGTTTTAACATAAGCGTTACGGAAATTCAAGAAGCAAGTGCAACTTTAGAATCAAAACTATTTAAAAAAATGCATCCTGGTGAATTAAAGTTTAGATTTTTCCGTGGTCTGCTGTTTAACTTCATTGTTATATCTCTGATTTGTTGATTGTTAACGTTACTA
>DRHS01000142.1 GCA_011053095.1 Bacteroides sp. | reverse complement strand
CGATTGGTCTTTTGTCCCCTTTATATTCTATAAGTTCTTCATCCCGAATAATGTATAGGGGATTATTTGCTCCGGTAAATGATATTTTCATATTCTTTTTATCCAGAATGACCAGGGATACATCCATACCATCCATGGCATCCCCTTCTTGTCCCGTATGATGAAGGGCTTTTTTTACATGATCCCTGAGTCTGTTCAGAAATCCATCAGATTTGAGTCCGCAATCCGAAGAGGAGAGGATCTCGTTGAATCCGGAAACACCCAGCATACTCATAAAGGCACCTGGAACACCATGACCGGTACTATCGGCTACAGCTATGAAGACGTGGTCATCTTTCTCAGCCACCCAGTAGAAATCACCGCTTACGATATCCCTGGGCTTGTCAAGGATAAAACATTCAGGAAGAAGTTGTTGTATAATATGCATTGGAGTCCGGACTGCAGTCTGGATCCTGTGTGCATAGCGGATGCTGGATTGAAGCTCTTCCTGTTGTCTGGCTATCTGATCGTGTTGATCCATCACAAGGTCACGCTGTGCCTGGATCTCATTCTTCTGGTTTTCAAGGATGGCATTTTTATTAAGGATCTCCTGAGTTGCCTTTTCTACCTCACTCTCAAGTTCCTCTTTCTGCCTGCGAAGTGTAGCCAGCCTGATCCTGAAAACTGTAAGGATGCCAAGAAGGATGGCAATAATACTTGTAGAAATAAACCACCAGGTTCTCCAGAAAGGAGGACGGATAGTGATGCTGTAACTTGAATCAGTGGAGCTCGTCCATATCGAATTATCAAGTGAAACCTCTACTCTGAAATGATAGTCGCCTTGTGGGAGCTTTGAGTAGGTGCGGTCTCTTGTTGGGGTCGGACTGCTCCATTCCAGATCCCACCCTTCAAGCTTGGATCGATACCTGATCCGGTCCGGATCCTGATACCAGATACCGGTAAACCTGAATGTGAAATGATTCTGCTTATATGAAAAACGATCCCTGCCGTATTTTATTGGCTGGGAAAGTAATTCGATATCTGTAAGGAATAGCAGCGGTTGGATGGAATCCCTGAATAGGACATGTGGCTTGTACTTGATCAGTCCGTTTCCCGTACCTATCCATATCTCACCATTGCTGTGCTGGTATATTGAATTCAACTGAGGATCCCTGTATGAGGTTCCATAGTTATCCCCGAAATGATAAAACTTTTTGTTTACAGGATTAAAGATATCTATGCCCTCGTTTGACACAATAACCAGGTTCCCATAAGGGTCATTTGCGATACTCTGGATTTCATCTGATGCCAGTCCGGTATTTTCATTGTAATTTATAAAATCCTCACCATCATAACAATAAAGTCCCTCACTTGCAGTAGTAAACCAAATATTCTTCTGGGAATCTTCAATCAGAGAGTAAATCGTACTGATGTACAGGCTGTCTTTCGGACCGAAAGAGTAAATGCTGTCATTTAGAAAATAGCTCAGACGGTCAGCATCCTGTGCAAACCAGATCCGATCTTCTGAATCGATCAGGGTTCCATAAACATAATTGGCTATTTCGGGAAATGTTTTTGTCAGGTTCCTGAATGTAATTTGATCGGCGTTGATATCACACATGGAGACTCCGCCTCCAAGTGTGGAGAAAAGGATATGTTGTTCGTTTGCTGTGATTGATATCACATTGTTGTCACACAATCCGTTTTCTACATTGTATTGCCTGTAGCTAAGGGTGGCAGGGTCAATCCTGAAAACTCCATGATCATAGGTTCCCGCCCATAAATAGTTCTGATAGTCTTCGTAAAGGGATATGAAAGTAATATTCTCAAGCGGGGTTCCCTCAAAGAGATTATCAATCCTGAATCCGCCATCCTCAGATTCCGAAAGCTTGAAAAAGCCCTGGTCGCTGCAAACCCAGTAAAACTCATTTTCATCGATAAGGAAATCGTAAACCATCATCCGGGATGGCAGACCGTGACGATCATCCAGGAACTCAAAAACGGAGGTTACACTCTGGGTAACCTCATCTCTGGTACCGATCCAGAGGTTCTTCTCCCGGTCAATAAAAATCGAATTTGTGCGGTCTGACATAAGACCGTGCTTCTTTGTTATATGGTTATATCTATGAATTCCATCATCATCTACAATTAGCTCCACTACTCCTGAACGATCGGTACTGATCCAGATATCCTGTCCATCTACCACAAAATCATTAATGGAACCAAAATTCCAGCCATCAATTATTGATATCTTTCCTGACCTCATTTCAATGGAGAATATACCGGCTTCATCGGTTCCCACCCAGAGGATTTCATTCTCATCATAGAGGACCTTCTTTACTATATTATCGGGTATTCCATCACTCATTGAGATGTGATCGAATGTCTTCTCTGCAGCATTGTAGATGCTTATTCCATAATCGGTACCAATACATACTTCCTCTCCAAGTATGGCAATGGAGTAGGCATAGTTATCCGCAAGTCCATCGTCGGTATTCAGGTTATATAATCTGTTGTCTGAGTAATAGTACACCCCTTCACCAAGGGTTGAGAACCATACCCGGTTCTTCTCATCAACCTCCAGATCTGTTATGGTTACATCCCCCAGTCCCTCGTCTGGCATAAATTCTGTAAACTTCCGGCCGATCATCCTGCTGATACGGCCATTTCCGTGGCCGATCCAGAAACTTCCAACGGAATCCTCGCATATGGCTGTTACACTTGTTCCTGCCATTCCGTCTGCCTCTGTAAACTGAATGTAGTCTGTACCATCATACAGGATTAATCCGTCCGTTGTTCCAAACCAGACAAATCCCAGGTGGTCCTGGAAAATAGCCTGGCTCAGGTATCCCCGTTTTCCTTTGAGGACCTTATGATGGATAAAATAAGGGGTTTGAGCATGCGCCTGAGAAAACATCGAGACGATGATCAGTATAAGCATGAATATGTGTCTACGGAGATACAAGCCTGGTTGGAATTAGTTCATTTCCCGCATAGTGAATTGGATTCTGACATCTATAAATTCTGCGATCTTTTGTTGTACAATACTTGGAATTGCTATGTCATGATCTTCAAGGGGCACATTAAACTCCGCATCAACATTTATAACGCCGGGACCAATTTTAATGGTACAACGGATTATCCTGTCCTGTTCAAATCCATGTATGTGAAGTTTTCCCTTGGCCCTGATTTTCAGGGTGCCGGGAGATTTAAAATCCACTTCTTCAATGATTTTTCCATTGAAGGTGGATTTAGGGTATTTTTCTGTTTCAAGGTAGTTTTCGTTGAAGTGTGTTCGTTGCAGGGACGAGTTGAATCCCTGGAAGCTGCTCATTGGAATTGAAAAAGAAAAGGAACGGTCAGTCAGGTTCAATATACCGGATAATTCATCAGAACCTGCTTTGATAACCTCCAGGGGAGCATCTGAGGTGAAGCTGATCTTGCCTGAACTGGTATAAAAAAGTTCCTCCTGTTGGGCATGGCTCGTATGAATAATGAGAGGGAATATAAAAATAAATATTAATGCGAGCCTTTGCATAATCTCAAATATATGCTTTTTCTGCATTACCTTGACGGGAGTGGAGTTATTTAGGATATTTTTAAGACTCAGCGGTATTTCTGTAAACCAAAATTCCGGGTAATATTAAATCCGAAATGTATATCTTCGTCCAGCCAATTCCCCGATGTCTCAGAAATGAAACCCCTCTCGATCATTGACCTGGAATTGGTCAGATGAAGCTGGAATACATGTCCCCCGGTTTCAAGGTCTACCCCAAGGCTGAATGAATTCATGTAATCTGTTGCTGTCTGGCCAGGAAGCAGGTAGTAGTACTCTGCATTCAGGCTTACCCGGTTACTCAGTTTGAACCTGGCCCCGGAACCCATGGCAAAGATATTGTTCTGGTCTATCCTGCGCTGAACAAGGTTTTTGTGTATGAAGGTCGGACTTAACTGCAGGCTGAACCGGGGACCGAATTTCCTTGCAGCAAGCAATTGGGTAACATAGCTTAAACGATTGACAAAAGTGTACTTGATTTCGGAAGCCGGGTCCTTATAGGTAAGAAGATCTGCACCAATGACAAGAGTGAGTGTGATGGGGTAGGTTGAGGGACCGGTACCCTGCCTGAGGATCTTGTATTTCATGAATCCGTCCCATGTTTTCTGGTAGGTAGACCTGCCAATACCGGCATTTATGCGGTCTGTTATACCATAATCCAGTCCCAGCCGGGTCGTGGCATCATCGAGTCCGAAGAAATTATAAAATCCGCTGTTCAGGGTTCCGAACCTGTGTCCGATGATAAAAAGAAGGTCTCCTTTCTCTGTGGTTTCAGCACTGTGACCGTTGATTATGCGGCCAGCCTTGAATGTGGCCAGAGTGTACTCCGGTCTGGTTTCCTCCTGAAGTTTTTGATTCAGGATATCTTCCACTGACTGTGATTGTAGCGTACCGCAGACTAGAAAAACCAGGAACCCGGTATGTAACGTTTTTCTGAGCATGACTTTAGTTATTTGGTGCACCTTCCCGGATCCATTTATTGATCAAGGAAAGCTCGCATTCAGGTAATTTGGGACCGTCTCTTGGCATCTGGGGTGAACCCGGCAGATGATTTACCGCTCCTTCCAGTTCGCCTGTATTAACCCTTATTAATACATTCTTGAACCCCTGAAGACTGAAAGGTGCAACGGGTGTTCCATCGTAATGGCAATGAAGGCAGTTGGATTGCAGGATTGGTTCAATGTCAGCGGAATAGCTAACACTTGTAGTATCGCATTGAATTCCGAAAAGATCTTCCTTGTTCAGGTTCTGGCATGCAAGCATTCCTCCCATGCAAAGGACCGTAAGAAATACTGCCAGTGGCAGGAGTGACTTTACTATCTTCATAACAGACCGGCAAAGATGTCAAGGTCTAATATAAGGATAATCCTGAAGAAGCTTAAAATCCTTCTGGCTCAGATGATCCTGCCGGACCAATTTATTCAAATTCAGCCAATGTCTTTTTTATGATCTCAACGGATTCGTCGATCTGTTCTTTTGTAATTACCAGGGGAGGAGCAAAGCGGATAATATGCTCGTGCGTAGGTTTTGCCAGCATCCCGTTTTCCTTCATGGCCACGCAAACATCCCAGGCAGTTTTACCCCCTTTTGGCCTTATTACTATGGCATTGAGTAATCCTTTGCCCCTTATGGTTTCGACCATTTCAGAATTAATCTTACCGAGTTCATCCCGGAAATACTCCCCAAGATTTTCAGCATTCTCAGCAAGCTTTTCCTCCCGGATAACGTCAAGAGCGGCAATGGCTACCTTGCAGGCGACAGGGTTGCCACCGTATGTAGATCCATGTTCTCCCGGTTTGATGCAAAGCATGATATCATCATCTGCCAGAACTGCTGATACAGGATAAGCTCCTCCTGATAATGCTTTTCCCAGGATAAGGATATCCGGCCTTACATTTTCATGGTCACATGCCAGAAGCTTTCCGGTACGGGCTAAGCCGGTCTGTACTTCATCGGCAATGAATAGTACATTATTTTCCCTGCAGAGCTCGAATGCTTTGGAAAGATATCCCTCAGATGGAACATAAACACCCGCTTCACCCTGTATGGGCTCAACAAGGAAACCTGCAACATTCGGGTCCTGGAGTTCCCTTTCAAGGGCTTCCAAATCGTCATACGGGATGGTTATAAAACCAGGGGTATAAGGACCAAAACCCTTGTAGCTGTCCGGATCGGTTGACATTGAAATAATTGTAATGGTACGGCCGTGGAAATTGCCTTCACATACGATGATTTTGGCTTCATTCTCCGGCACACCCTTTTTCGTGTAGGCCCATTTTCTGCAAAGTTTAAGAGCTGTCTCATCGCCTTCTGCTCCTGAATTCATCGGCAATACCTTATCATATCCGAAAAATTTGCTAACGTATTCTTCGTATTCACCGAGGACAGAGGTATAAAAAGCCCTTGAGGTCAGGGTAAGTTTTTCTGCCTGCTCAGTCATGGCCGAGATGATCTTGGGATGGCAATGTCCCTGATTCACAGCTGAATAAGCCGAAAGGAAATCGAAATATTTTTTTCCTTCCACATCCCAGACATAGACGCCTTCACCACGGTCAAGAACCACGGGTAGGGGATGATAATTGTGTGCACCAAACTTGTCTTCACGTGCGATGTAATCCTGAGTCCTCATAGCATATACCTTTATATGATTTCTGCAAAAATAATCAAAGTTCCCGTTCATAAATGAAGGAAGCAGACAATTTTTACCTGACGGGTGATTTTAATTGATCCGGGCTTAGAAATTTGCTGTTAGCTTGAGGTTAAAGCGTCTGCCGGTAAGGTAATTTGGAACAGCAAATGCCCCGGGAACACCTGACTGGCTGGAGACTGTTTTGATCCACCTGTAGGAGACCGTATTCTTCACATCAAGCAGGTTAAATATCTCCGCTGAGATCCAGATGCTTTTAAAACGACGAAAGGGATTACCCTCCTTCAGGGTGCTGTATTCCCGTTTGAGTACTTTTGAAAAGCCAATGTCTACCCTCTTGTAGGCGGGCATACGGAATATCAGATCATAGCGTTCAATGCCCGGGGGACTAAAAGGGAGTCCTGTGCCGTATATCAGGTTCAGGTGAACCTTGTAATCCGGGTTCCCGGGGAAATAATCCCTGAAATATATCCCTACCATAACCCGCTGATCAGTGGGCCTGGGATAATACCCTGGCCTGATAGTATACCCTTCATCATCGAAATAATAATCTCCTATTATATCTTCCTCCGTTTTCATAAGACTGAAGCTGATCCAGGAGGCAGCTCCCGGAACAAATTCACCGAAAATCTTCATATCGAGTCCTACAGCATATCCCTTTGCAATGTTTTCCGCAGCATATTCAATACGCACATTATCAAGCTTGTAGGGAATAAGGTTGTCAAGTTTTTTATAATAGATCTCCGTGGTGAATTTAAAAGGTCTGTCCCAGGCACTGAAAACCAAATCCCCTCCAATAACAAAATGAATGGACCTTTGAGCTTTCACAGATTTGTTAAGGGAGCCGTCGGGATATCGCAATTCCTTGTAAAACGGGGGTTGATAATAATAACCGGCTGCAATTCTGAAAACAACGTCACTTTTCCAGTTTGGCTCTATGGACAGGGTTGCCCGGGGACTAATAAAGAATTCCCTGTTCATGTCCCAGTAGGATCCGCGGATACCGGCATTCAGGAAATACCTGACACTGTCCTTTTCAATCATGTATGTATTCTGAATAAAGGCATTCATGCGGTTACTGAATAGCTGGTTCTTTGATTTGGTTGCGTCGAACAGAATTATCTCCTCGCCGTCGTAGGGCACAAAATAACCTGTTGAATCGATAACTTCCCATTCTGAAATCCGGTCGAATATCCTTTCATGCCTCCACATTGCTCCCCATTTCAATGTGTTGTTTCCGCTTGAATTTGTCCCAAGATGAGATAGAGTATATACGAATGCATTCAAATCACTTCTTCCATGGTCCTGCATGGCCCCGACACCAATATTAAGGATACTGTCACCGTAGGTCTCTGAACCAATCCTGTTGTCAAGCTCATTGATCAGATATTCTCCAAGTATATCATAGTTTTCCTGTTCATCCGATGCAAAGGCAGAACTGATCAGTTTAAGGGTCATATTATCGGTTGGCCTGTATTGCAGGGTCAGTGCACCGGTGTAGGCATCGAATTTATCTTTTTCCTGTCCCTCATAATATATCACCAGGTTCAATGGATTCCTGTAGGTTCCAAAATCAGTACTCCGTGTTTCCGGCACAAAATGGAACCGGTTAAAGGCTATGTTTCCAAGGAAACTCAATTCCCATTTCGGATTCAGCCTGTATAACAAGAGTGTTTGAAAATCAAGAAAATCCGGATTGTACTCTCCCTTAGTCTCCAGTGTGGCAAGCAAATATTTTGTAGTACGGTACCGGAGTCCGGATATATGGGTAAATTTCCTGTTTTTCGAAGCACCTTCAAGGTGAAGCGAACCTCCCAGGAGACTAAGGCTGGCTGATCCTCCGAATTCATATGGTCTTCGGTAATTAATATCCAGAACGGAAGACATCTTGTCTCCATAGCTTGATTCAAATCCTCCTGCGGAAAATTCGATGGAGGATACGAGGTCAGGGTTGACAAAACTCATTCCTTCCTGCTGGCTTGAGCGGATCAGGAATGGTCTGTGTATCTCAATATCGTTGACATAAACAAGATTCTCATCATAATTTCCTCCCCGTACCGAATATTGTGAGCTTAATTCATTCTGTGAGGAAACACCTGGCAGGGTGGCAAGGATGCTTTCAATATTTCCCGATACATTCGGAAGCATGTCAAGCGTTTTAATATCAATCCTTGTTATAGTGGTCGTCCTGTCATACTGTTCCATTACGGTAACCTCATCGAGATTCAGGGAGGTCTGTTCCAGGATCTGATTGATTTCAATTCTCTGGTTAGCTGAAAGTTTTCGTGATACCCTGATTTGCCTGTATCCAATAAATGAGAAAACAATTACAATATCTTCCCCGGCCGGAACCTCCAGTTCAAAGTTACCGTTTTCATCGGTCACAGTTCCATAAGATGTTCCGGGTATTGCTATGTTGGCAGGGAAGATTGGAGCCTGATCAGTTCCTGTGACTTTTCCGTAAACATGTGCGGTTTCTTGTGCCTGGGCAAGGGCAGGTAACAGCAGAAAAAGAATATAAAACAGCCTTGGTTTCATAGGATCAGAACGGGTGATCAATACTACATAAACTTATTATTACCCATTTAATTGTGTCACCTGTTTTTGTTTGAATCCTTGAATTTTCCCTCCTCCAGGTAATTGAAGAATTTAGCCCACCTCATTGGGTCAAAGATGGAATAATAGGGTGTTTGTCCCTGTGTATACCGGGCGTTAAACTGTTCCCTCAGATGATACTGATAATTCACGTCGGGATCTGGAGGAGCATCGGGATTATGGATCTGCCTCTGGATAAGGGCAAGATTATGAAAGGCGCGTTCAAGATCATCGTCCGGCAGTTCAAGTGCAATAAACGCCTGCTTGAATTCCTGGTAAGTCTTCCAGGGTAAGATTATAACCTCCCTGATTTCGATTGTATCCCCTTCCATTACAATATCTACAGGAAAATGAAAGGATTCAAGGGTGTCCGGGACAACAATTCCAGTCCGTTTGTATCCTACTGCTGAAAACACAATGGTGTCATAGGGTTCGACTACGAAAGAGAACATCCCCTTGGTATCGCTGATGGTCCCCCTCGATTGATTCATGATCAGGATATGAACAAACTGCAGGGGCTGAAGAAATTCGTTCCTGACAACACCTGAGAGCTGGATAAGTTTTTCGTCACGCTTTCGCTGGGCGCTGGAAGGGATTAGGACGACACAGAGTGTGATTAGTATGAGGAGATTTTTTTTCAATGTCCAAAAATGGTAAAAATAGCTCAGATATTAAACCTGCAATTCACTTATTAACAATTTTTAATAGAATCAATATTGAAATGATTCAATAACTTCAGACCTCTCGGAAAACCTTAAAAATACCGTATTTTTTTGGACATTTTTTAAATCGGTGAATCCCCCACTTCCATTATCATAAATTTCCCAGTTGGGGTTTGTGCCCCCAATGATGTCAGTTTTCTGCATAACTGTTCCTGGG
>DRHS01000141.1 GCA_011053095.1 Bacteroides sp. | reverse complement strand
AGTTCATTGATCATAATTTGACAGATGCTTAAATGGTTCTGTAGTAATGAAATTTTAATGTCTACTGATTGCTCCTGTAACCAGGATAAATTTCTGCGATTTACTTTATCTTTACTCTTAGGTTCCATGTTATTTAAAATTTGGACGTTTTAAATTTAACATTTTAAGGAACCTCTCGGAAGAATCAGCTCATCAAAGGCTGATTCTTCCTTCTTAAATTTCAACTAAGTTTGGGACAACATCCATGAAGGCAGATGCATGGTATATTATTTCAATATATGTTAATAAGATGGAATATATGTATGTAATATAATATGTAATAAAGTTCGAATGGAAATGAATTAATCCAGTTTCAGGCTGAATTGCCGGGGCAGGAGAGTAAAAGTTTTCCGATGGTGTTTTGTAACACCAAATTGGCTAATTGCTAAGCGGTGTTTTGAAGTGGGATAGCCCTTGTTACTTTCCCATCCATAACAGGGGAATTCCTTGTGGAGATCCCTCATATATCCATCCCGGTATGTTTTGGCAAGTATGGAGGCAGCAGCGATTGACATGTATTTTGCGTCCCCTTTAATAATTGTCGTATGAGGTATTCCCGGATATGGATTGAATCTGTTTCCGTCTATGAGCAGATGTTCTGGTGATATTTTAAGTTTTGAAATGGCCCGGTGCATTGCAAGTAGTGAGGCTCTGAGGATATTCATTGAATCGATTTCTGTCTGATTACATGATGCAACGGCAAACTGAAGAGCTTCTGATTCGATAATAATTCTCAGCTTTTCCCTGCTGTTTTCAGTTAGTTTTTTGGAATCATCTAGTTCGGGGTGGGAAAAATCCGGAAGAAGGATAACAGCTGCTGCGAAAACGGGACCTGCTAGGCAGCCTCGTCCGGCTTCATCCAAGCCGGCCTCAATCAGGTTTTTATGCAAATATGATTTTAACATTGACCGATAACCTTGCAGATAGAATTCCAGAGCCGTTCTGCTGTCATATCCCAGCTGAAGGCCTCGGCCCGTTTTCTCCCCGCTTGTAACAGTTCTGCTCTCAGGTCCGGATCTGTGGCCAGATTTAACATGCCCTTAGAAATATCAACTGTATTGTTTGGATCCGCGTAGATTGCAGCATCTGCGGCAATTTCCGGCAGCGAGGTAACATTCGAAGCAAGGACGGGCACCTGGCAGCGCATAGCTTCAAGAAGGGGTATGCCAAAGCCTTCAAAAAATGGGACAAATGTCATGCCCTCGGAAGCCCCGAGTGTTTTATGAAGGATTTCAGGTGACATTCTCCCGGTGAAAATTACATCCTGCCGATGATTCATTCTTTCATATACCCGGTTCATTTCCCCTGACATAAACATTTTTTCTCCTACGATTACCAGCTTAAAGTCACGTTTCAGCTCAGACCTGAACAAATCAAATGCCCTCAAAAGATTTGGCAGGTTTTTCCTTGGGTGCAGGGATCCGACAAAAATGAAATATGGACTTCCACCTGTAAGTGATTCCCTGACCCGTTTCACTTCATCCTCAGCAAGGGGGGAATAGATTTCATTCACACCATTATAAACGACATCGATCTTACCCGTATCTTCACCATAACTATTTACAATATCTGTCTTTGAATATTCCGATACTGTGGCAATCCTGTCTGCAGCGGAGGCAAAACGCGGAAAATACCTTTGGTAATAATAGCGGGAGGACCAGGGCAAATCCATCGGGCGATGATGAAAATTTATATCATGTATAGTGATATGGCTGGGAATCCCCAGGTGCAGGGGCATAAAGCCATCGGGTCCCAGATAGAGCTCAGCCTTGTGCCTGCGCAGGATTCCCGGGAGACGGTATTCAAGCCATATATGCCAGAGAACAGGATGACGTGTTGGAGGAGGTACAAGCAGTGGCCGGATATTTTCACTGTAAATGAATTCATCCGACCAGGGCCGGTCAAACAGGAAAAGGAAGGTGTGTTCCGGATTGCCGGTGGTGATCCTTCTAAGATTTTCATGCATGAACCATCCTATACCCTCCAGTTTATCTTTGAGAAGCAGTCGTGTATTTACAGCAATGATCATAGGCAGGGAACTCAGGGTAATATTCAAACAAAAATAGAGTTTGTAATTTAAATAACGATTTGAACAGATATCTTTGTTGCAGATGAAACGAAAATTCGTCACAAATCTTGCACTGGTTATATTCCTGAACCTCCTGGTTAAGCCATTCTGGATATTTGGGATCGACCGTACGGTTCAAAATGTGGTTGGGGCAGATATCTACGGATTTTATTTTTCCCTGTTCAGTTTTTCTCTTCTGCTCAACATCCTTCTGGATATGGGCATTACAAATTACAACAACCGGAATATAGCCCGTGATCCGGGAAAACTTACTGAGGCGTTTTCAAGTATTGTGGGACTCAAATTTCTACTTGCAGTTTTCTATGCACTTGTATGTCTTGTATTGGGACTTATTATGGGATACCGTGAGGAACATTTCAGGATTCTGTGGATCCTTATCCTAAACCAGTTCCTCGCAGTTTTTATTTTATATCTCCGTTCTAATATCAGTGGACTTCATTATTTCAGAACAGACAGTGTAATCTCAGTTCTTGACAGGACTCTGGTCATTATTATTTGCGGAATCCTCCTCTGGGGAAATGTCACCGACAGCATGTTTCGAATTGAATGGTTCATATTCGCACAGACTGCAGCATATACCATTACAGCCATTGTTGCATTTCTCATCGTTCTGAGCAGGGCAAGGTATTTCCGTCCATATATCGATTTTCGAAAATTCACTTCTATCCTGAAGGAAAGTTATCCATTCGCCATTCTTATTTTTCTCATGTTTTTCTATTTCCGGATAGATTCAGTATTACTGGAGCGTTTGCTCGATAATGGTAAGCAACAGGTAGGGATCTATGCCCAGTCTTTCAGGATACTCGATGCAGCATATATGTTTGCAACGCTTTTCGCAGGACTCCTGCTTCCTATCTTCTCAAGAATGCTTAAAAAAAGGGAATCAATAACGGGAATGGTAAGTCTTTCTCTGACCCTGATATTTCTGCCGGCACTTTTTCTGGCGACCATTGGGATCTTTTATTCCTCAGAGATTATTAACCTGTTGTATAATGAGCATACGGATGCCTCTTCCAGGGTCTTTACTCTGCTTATGATAGCATTTGCCGGGATTTCATTATCGCATATTTTCGGCACACTTCTTACGGCAAACAGGAACCTGAGGGAGCTAAATATGCTGGCCGGGTCTGCAGTAATCCTTAATCTGACACTTAACCTGATACTCATTCCTGTACACCAGGCGTATGGGGCAGCAATATCCTGCCTTGCCACACAGGCTTATATGGCTGTGGGACAGATTGTTATAGCATTTCTTGTTTTCAGGTTAAAAATGCATTCCGGATTTATCCTGAAGATTATTCTTACAGTACCTTTAATCACTGCCGGAGGGTATATTACAGCAAGGTATTCCGGGAACTGGTATATGGGGATAGGAATTCTGATGGTATGGACAGGCCTGGTGGCTTTTTCGCTCAGGCTGATCAGGTTCAGGGATTTCTTAAGCCTGCTTCCTCAGGAGTGAGATCCTGCAAGTTGTCCGCATGCAGCGTCAATATCTTCACCCCGGCTGCGCCTGACATTCACGATCATATTCTTTGACTCAAGAAAATCAACAAACGCCTGCATCCGATCAGGCAATGATTTTTTCTGCTCGGTCCCCTCAACTTCATTGTATTCGATCAGGTTCACCTTGCATGGTGTAATTCTGCAGAATTTAGCGAATTCCTGTGCATCCTCCAGACTGTCGTTGAAATCCCTCATTAATAAATATTCA
Source organism: Bacteroides sp. (assembly GCA_011053095.1). GTDB lineage: Bacteria > Bacteroidota > Bacteroidia > Bacteroidales > SM23-62 > SM23-62. Next base: position 24,522 of record DRHS01000141.1, on the reverse strand, counting down.
TAGGTGATCCTGGTTCCTGTCGCACTATGAAACTGTGTTATCGCTTCAGAGAGTGCAGGCAGGGGATTATTTTTATTGACAGGCATGATTGTATTGCGCTTTTCATTGTTGGCCGTGTGCAGGGAGATTGCCAATTCGAATTTTACCTTGTCTTTTGCAAGTCGTTTTATTCCACCTGTAATTCCTGCCGTAGACAGGGTGACCCTGCCTGGAGACATCCCCATTCCAAGGGGTGATGTGATAAAATGTATTGCCCGGAGCACATTCTCGTAATTTAGCAGAGGTTCCCCCATTCCCATAAAAACAAGGTTAGACAGTCCCCTTCCATACGCAGAATGGCTGTATTCCTGAAGAAGGCTTACCTGGTCAAATATTTCACCGCTTAGCAGGTCTCTTCTGGGACTAAGTTTTCCGGTGGCACAGAAGGTGCATTTCAGGGGACAGCCGATCTGGGATGAGATGCAGGCCGTAACTCTATCTCTACTCGGAATAAGAACACCTTCAACAATTAATCCGTCTACCCCGGCAAAGCCGTATTTACGTGTTCCGTCCTTGCTGATCTGCTCCTGATTAAGCTTTAGTCCACTGAAACTGAAATTCTCTACCAGGGCCTTCCTGAGAGTTGCCGGCAGATTACCCATTTTATCAAAATCCAATACTGAATTTTTCCATACCCACTCCGTTATCTGTCTTGCACGAAATGGTTTTTCGCCCAGGTTGACAACGAATTCCGTGATTTCCTTTTCCTCAAGCTGCCTGATGTTTCTCATAGCTGACAAAAATAATCAATTACAGAGAATTGAGTTCTGAATCCTTTGATATCCATGAAGATTAAAGTAATATTGCATACCTATGAGCTATAATTGCATGATTCGCAAGGGGATTGGTATCCTGGGATTGTTTTTTATACTCCTGCCACTCAGGGCTGATGAGGGGATGTGGCTGCTGCCTTTGATCCGGGAATTAAATATGGACCGGATGGAGCAACTGGGTTGTGAGCTAACAGCAAAAGAGATCTACAACCATGACGCAGCAAGCCTGAAAGACGTGATCGGGTCTCTTGATCATGGGAGCTGTACTGCGGGACTGATTTCCGGTGAGGGACTCATACTTACTAATCGTCATTGCGGGTTGGATGAGATCCAGTCTCATTCCAGTCCTGAACGCAATTATCTTTTGGATGGTTTCTGGGCCATGACAAAAGAAGAGGAACTTCCGAATCCGGGAAAAACCATCTCCTTTGTCGTGAGTATGGAAGATGTGACAGACCGTGTCCTGGGAATGGTTCACCATGAGATGACAGAAACGGAACGCGATAATGAGATCGAACAGGTATCCGAAACCATTATTAAGGAAGCTACAGATGAGACACATTATGAGGCCATTGTGCTTCCATTTTATGAGGGTAACATTTATTACCTTGTCCTTCTTGAAACCTTCAGGGATGTAAGGCTTGTTGCAGCTCCACCGGAATCCATAGGGAGATTTGGCGGAGATACAGATAACTGGGAGTGGCCGAGGCATAATGCTGATTTTTGCCTGATGAGGATTTATTCATCTCCGGATGGAACACCTGCTGAATATTCCCCGGATAATATACCTTACAACAGTTCAACCTACCTTCCGGTATCCACCCGGGGTTATTCAGAAAATGATTTTACAATGGTTATGGGATATCCGGGTACCACCGATCGATACCTGACATCTGCAAGGGTCAGGGAGATCGCGGAGATAGAGAATGTGAACAGGATCAGGATACGAAAATCAGCCATTGAACTGATCGAAAAAGATATGCTTACCAGTGACCGGGTACGAATTCAGTATACCGCAAAGCATTCCCACCTTAGTAATTATTACAAGTATTCGATTGGTCAGAACCGGGGAATCTATCTGCTGAATGTGGTGGAAAGGAGAAAAGCCCAGGAAGAGGAATTCCGGTACTGGATCAGCGAGATCCCTGAACGGATTGAAAAATACGGTGATGTAATTGAGGAAATGGATGAGGTCATCCGGGAACGAAAGGAGATGGAAAATGCCCTGAGTTACATTGAGGAGGTCTTTTTACTGCATAAGGCTGTGGAGATATATGACTTTGCATTGACAGCCATTCCTCTTTATTTCAACAGGCTGGGATTTGGGAATGATGAGGATGAACCGGAAGAATATATCAATGAGATGCGTGAGACTTCTGTGAATTTTTTCAGGGATTTCAATCCCTCAACTGACCGGAAAATTGCAAGTGCACTTATTAACCAGTATGCCATGCATGTTGACCCCATATATTTCCCCGGGATATTCAGTACTATCCATAAAAAGTACAAGAGCGACATAGACAGGTATCTCGAGCATCTTTACAGGAAATCTGTTTTCACTGACAGGGAGCGGTTTGATAAGTTCCTGCAGGATCCCAAACATAAGATCCTGATAAAGGATCCGGCATTCCTGGGCGCTTTTGCGATATATAGTACTTATTTTCAAATACTTGCTGAGTATGAAATTCTTGAAGACAGGTATTTTTCTGCCTCAAGAAGATATCAGGAGGGACTTATAGAGATGTATCCTGACAGTTCTTTTTATCCAGATGCGAATTCAAGCCTTCGATTGAGCTACGGCACAATTTCCGGGTACAAGGCCAGGGATGCGGTGAGATATGATTATTATACTACCCTGTCCGGAGTTATGGAAAAAGAGGATCCGGAGAACCGGGATTATACAGTTCCTCAGCTCCTGAAGGACCTCTGGCGAAAAAAAAATTATTCACCATATAGTAAGGATTCATTGATGAGGGTTTGTTTTCTTACAAACCTTGATACATCCGGAGGAAACTCAGGCAGTCCGGTTCTTAATTCCAGGGGAGAGGTAATTGGACTGAATTTTGACGGGAACTGGGAATCCATGAGTGGGGATATCATATTCGAACCCTACTATCAGAGAAGTATCTGCGTTGATGTCAGGTACATACTTTTCCTGATAGATCATTTTGCCGGGGCAGGACACCTAATCAAAGAAATGGATCTGCATGACTGAAAAAAGAATCATCATATACACGGATGGCGCGGCAAGGGGTAATCCAGGACCTGGAGGGTACGGTGCTGTGATGAAGTATGGTAAACACAGGAAGGAATTATCCGGAGGTTTCAGACTGACGACAAACAACCGGATGGAACTGCTGGCCGTGATCATAGCTCTGGAGGAGTTGAAATATGAGGGTTCACCGGTTACAGTCTATTCCGATTCGAAATATGTCTGTGAAGCAGTTAATCAGAAATGGCTTTTTGACTGGGAACGTAAAGGATTTAAGAAAAAGAAAAACCCGGACCTCTGGAGAAGGTTTCTTCCGGCGCTTCGCAAACATAATGTTAAATTGACCTGGATCAAGGGGCATAGCAACATACCTGAGAATGAAAGATGCGATGCCCTGGCAGTTGAAGCATCAAGGCAGGCAAATCTCCCTGTTGACGAGGGTTACGAGCAGGAGGACAACTCTTTGTTTAAGTAAAGCGAGTCTTGATCTTGTATTTTTTATTAATTTACTGATCTGATCTACGGAATCTTGAAGCAAACCACTACATCCGTACTGCAATTTAAAGGCAAGCTAACCTTTGAAAGGATAGGTATTCTGCTGAATGACCTGAAAAACAGGAAAGATTCATTTAATATCCAGCCTGTCCTGTATAAAAAGCTTCTGACCCTGATGATCGAAATCCTGGAAAACGTATTCAAGTACTCGGATCATTTTGAAGATCTGATAGCCGAGCAACCCGGTTTGTGCCCTGAGTTTGAGCTAAATATGTTCGATAATAGTTTTTCGGTAGTGTCGCGTAATCCGGTAAGGAATGAGGACCTGGAGATCATTTCATCCAAGATCGACAGGATCAATTCCTCAAGCGGGGAGGAGCTTAAGAAAATCTACCGTGAGACAATCACCAATGGGATGTTTACAGAGAAAGGAGGGGCAGGGCTTGGTTTTATTGAAATGGCCAAGATTTCTGACTCAGATCTTGAATATAAATTTACTCCCGCAGCACCGGGGTACTCAGTTTACGAATTAATTCTGCATATTCACCATATTGATAAACTAAATCATGAATAACTTAATTTTACCTGCTACCGACTACACACCCAAAATAACATTTATGGCCGATACGGGCATTTTTGAGATTTCAGGCGTCTCAAGGCCGGAAGATGCTGCAGGATTTTATGAGGAGCCTCTTAAGTGGCTTGGTGACTTTGAAAATGCTGTTCTGAAATCAGAGAACCGATATGAAATTCAGGACCTGAGCTTCAGCATTAAAATGTCCTATTTCAATTCCTCATCCTCAAAGTACATTATCCAATTGCTGCGACATGTCAAAAATCTGAATGACCAGGGATTAAATATAACCTTAGACTGGTATTATGAGGAGGGTGATGAAAAGATGATGGAGGACGGGGAAGACCTGGCTGAAGCAGTCGAACTGGAATTCAATTATATTGAGATGGAGGACTGATTCCGACGGAATTATCCACCATGTTCCCATTCGTACATTCGTGTTCAATAACGGACATAATACCGTATTTTTTACATTATCTTATAAGTTTAATAATCACAAATACAGCATCTTAAGCATACTGGCATAATATATGTTCCCCTCACCTCCGGGGAATGAGTATGTTTAAGAATTACTTTATAATAGCCTTCAGAAATCTTCTGAAGTATAAGGTCCACTCGATTGTAAATATCCTGGGATTATCTGTTGGAATAGGCATCAGCATCCTGATACTGATCCTGGTTCATGATGAGATGAGTTATGATAAATACAATGAGGACTGGCAGCGGATATACAGGGTGAACCTTCTTGCGGAAATTGACGGTACCCGTATGGACAAGTCTCTTACTCCAATCGCACTTTGTGAAACGATGGTCAATGAGATACCCCAGGTCGAGAATGGAGTACGTATGCTGAAAGGAAGTCATAAAAAAGTTTCCTATAAGGATATCCACATGTCTGCCGATGAATTCTACTATGCAGACGATTCCTATTTTAAGATATTCAGTATTCCGCTTATCAAAGGAGACCCTGAAACTGTATTGCAGGGAGAATATACAATTGTGCTTACAGAAAGTACAGCAGCAATCTATTTCGAAGACGAGGATCCCATCGGTGAGACACTCCTCCTGGATAATGGATGGAAATTCAGGGTTACCGGAATCTGCCAGGATGTTCCACCAAACTCGCATTATCATTTCGATTACCTGGCCTCCCTGAACGGAATTCTTGATCCGTATGAGAAAGAAAAATGGCTTGCTGACATTGTTACGACCTATATTCTTGCTTCGGAGGATGGTTCTGCCGATGTGATTGAGTCCTATTTTCCAGATTTTGTGGATAATTATATTATTGGGCAATTGAACGAGTACCTGGGTGAAAATGCCCGGTCCTTTACAGATAATGATAGTTACGGGTTTTATCTTCAACCATTGTCAGATATTCACCTGAGTTCAAAAGAAGGTGATTTTGAAGCAGGCACAGATAAAGTCTACATTTTAGTTTTTGTGGTAATCGCATTGTTTATACTGGTCATCGCCTGTGTCAATTTTATGAATTTGGCTACGGCAAAATCCGCAGCCCGTTCAAAAGAAGTTGCGATCAGAAAAGTTGTTGGTGCTACTCGCAGGCAGATCAGCATGCAATTCTTGTCTGAATCTGTCATATTCAGTTTTGTCGCGCTTGCTCTGTCATTTGTTGTACTCGAGTTATTGCTGAGACCCTTTAATGCCTATACAGGTAAGGAGCTTGATATATTCTATTTCGATAAGATCTGGCTTATACCTGTATTCCTTTTTGGAGCTCTTATGATCGGTGTCTTCGCCGGGAGCTATCCGGCATTTTATCTTTCCTCTTTTAAAGTTTTGAATATTCTTAAGGGAAGAAATTTCGAGGGAATGTACAGTACCCGGCTGAGAGGTTTTCTGGTACTGTCACAGTTTACAGTAACCATTGTCCTGTTCATCTCAAGTATGATCATAAACCAGCAGGTTAAATTCTTCAGAGAATCGAATCTGGGTTTTAACAGAAACAATATTGTTGTGCTCCAGCGGGCCTATGCCATCCATGAACACCGTGAAGAATTTAAGCAAAAGCTGTTGGATCATCCGCGGATCAATGCTGCAAGTGTTTCCATGGCCCTTCCCGGTATGGCTGTCGAACAGTTCCCATTTCGTATAGATTCTGCCGCCGGAGGAAGAATGGTTTACCTGCGACCTGTAGCGGCAGACTATGATTTCCTTAATACCATGCAGATGCATGTAATAAAGGGAGGTCTTTATGAGAATGATGATAGTACCTCTTATGGATCCCTTCTGATTAACGAAGCAGCTGCGCGTGAACTGGGGTATGATGATCCGGTCGGCATGACCCTTACAGGGATTGGTCTGATGGGAAAAGAAATGGAGTACACAGTGAAAGGCGTAATAAAGGACTATCATTATGAATCTCTGCACAATGAAATCAAACCCCTGGCATTAGGGCTGATACACGATAAGAACCATCCACAATATCTTTCTATCAGGATCTCGGGAGAGGAGATGGATGAAACCCTTGCATACATACAAAAGGTATGGAAGAAGTTTTCAAAAGATGAACCTTTTGACTATTATTTTCTTGACAGTCATTTGGATACACTTTACGATGAGGAGGAAACCACAGCTCATATATTTTCCATTTTTACATTTCTTGCTATTTTTATCGCATCCCTTGGCTTATTCGGACTGGCTGCACATATGGCTGAACAGAGGACGCGGGAAATTGGTATTAGGAAAGCAATGGGGGCTTCCATGCCAAGGATAACTATGATGTTATCCGCCCAGTTTACAAAGTGGGTGATTTGGGCCAACCTGATTGCATTTCCAATCGCCTACCTCGGTATGAAGCTATGGCTTGGAAAATTCTCATATCATATTAATATCGAAGCCTGGCTGTTTTTCACAGCAGCCCTGCTTGCCCTGATCCTTGCCCTGGGTACTGTTATATATCAGGCCATGCGATCAGCCCGTGCAAATCCGATGGAGGCTTTGCAATACGAATAATATTATATTTACAACATCCGGCATACATATCTCTAAACTTTTTACTCCAGACCTATGTTTAAAAATTTCATTAAAATCGCGATCCGGTCCATTCTTCGGCAAAAAATCTATTCCCTGATAAATATTCTGGGGCTTGCTGTGGGACTCGCGAGCAGTATTCTGATATCACTATTTATTATCCATGAATTAAGTTATGACCGCTTCCACACAAAAAGCGATCAGATCCAGAGGCTTTGTGTTAAGGGAAGGATAGGTGAACAGGATATGAATATGGCTTTTACGGCTATGCCAACTGCTGAGGCCTTTACCAGGGAATTTCCCGAAATCATTGGATCATGCAGGATTGATAATCGTGATAATGTATACTTCCGATACGGAGAGACAAAGTTTATTGAAGATAACATGATGTGGGTGGACTCTTCGTTTTTCAATATGTTTGATTTTAAACTCATCTCCGGCCAACCCGATCGGGTACTTACTGAACCCAATAGTATTGTACTTACCGAGGACATGGCACGAAAATATTTTGGCGGGGATGATCCCGTCGGACAATCAATAGCTGTATTCGGTGACAGTACCCTTTACCAAATAACCGGTGTCGTAGAAAATTGCCCGGAAAACAGTCATATGTACTTCAACTTCCTGGCCTCGTTTCATACCCGGTCCGATGCTAGCCGGACTATATGGATGAGCCATAATGTCCATACCTATTTTCTTCTGATTCCGGGAGCAGATACTGAACTCCTGACCGAAAAAATACAGCCTGTTATGCTGAAGTATGTCGGACCCGAAGTGGAGATGTACCTGGGTGTACAGCTTGATCAATGGACAGAAGAAGGTAACTCTTACGGGATGTATCTCCAGCCCCTTAAGGAGATACACCTGGAGTCCGGAATCCAACAAACCCTGAAGGAACCGCATGAGAAGAAATACATCTATATTTTCGGTCTCATAGCCATTTTCATTCTGACGATTGCCTGCATTAATTTCATGAACCTTTCAACAGCCCGTTCCTCAAACCGGGCCAGGGAAGTGGGCATGCGTAAGGTATTTGGGTCATCAAAGGCACTTCTTGCAAGCCAGTTTCTCTGGGAATCTATTTTTCTGGTAGGAATTGCAATGCTTACTGCAATCGTCCTGGTAAGCCTTCTGCTTCCTTCTTTTAATAACCTTGTGGGACTTGATCTCTCAGCAAATTATCCTAGCAGTTATCTGGTTATACCACTGCTAATCGGGCTGGTTGTAATAGTCGGATTGCTGTCAGGAAGCTACCCCGCTTTCTATCTTTCTTCCTTCAAACCCCTCAGTGTAATTTCCGGAGAGCTTGCCACCGGAATGAAAACCGGATGGCTGCGAAATGTTCTGGTTATCCTGCAGTTTGTAATATCCATAGGAATAATCATTTCTACCATGGTCGTTGGAAGACAGATCAATTTCATGTTGAAGAAAGACCTGGGATATGTGAAAGAACAAATGCTTGTCATCGACCGGATTGGTGCAGTCGGGACCGATCATATCCAGACCTTCAAGCAGGAGGTAGGACGCCTGACAGGCGTCCTTGCATCAAGCAACCATACCATGAAAATGGGGTATACCAATAATTCGAATGCCTATATGATTGAAGGACAGCCGGGTGAGCAAACCCCCGTACTTGCTACGAACTGGGTTGATTTCGATTATGCTGAAACATACAAGCTTGAAGTCGTGCTGGGCAGATTCCTGTCAGCTGATATTGCATCTGACAGTACCAATGTGGTTGTCAACGAAGCTGCCTTAAGGGCTTTTAATCTGGAAGACCCCCTGAGCATTCGCCTTATTCAACCTGCTATCATGGATCAGGAGAAGGTTTATCACCAGATCGTTGGTGTTGTGAAGAATTTTCATTTTGAATCCCTTCATGAAGAGATACAACCCTATATATTTATTCATAAAAATACAGGAATGAACTGGGGAGGTCACCTTACGGTCAGACTCAAAACGGATGATATCTCTTCAACTATCAAGGAAATTGAAAATCTCTGGTTGGAGTTCAGCAATAACCAGCCATTTGAGTACTCATTTGTCGATAAGGATTTTGAAGTCATTTATTCTGAAGAGGTGAGGACGGGAAAAATTTTCGGAGTATTTAGCCTGCTGGCAATACTCGTTGCATGTCTTGGACTCCTCGGACTAAGCAGTTACAGTACCGAGCAGAGAACCAGGGAGATTGGAATACGAAAAGCAATGGGTGCAGATGTTCCCGCAATTGTACGATTATTGTCAAAAGAAACAATAATCCTCGTATTGATTGCAACTGTTATTGCCGTGCCACTTTCATGGTATTTCATGAGCAATTGGATAGAAGCATTTGCGTTTCGGATTACTATGGGACCGGGAGTTTTTATCATCCCATTCCTGGGTGCATTGCTGGTTGCCCTCATTACGGTTTCATTCCAGTCTGTAAGTGCAGCATTAAAAAATCCAGCTGATTCGTTAAGACATGAGTAATGTATATTTAATGTTCAGAAGTTTTATCAAGGTTGCTATCCGTAACATAGTCAGACAAAGAGCTTATTCCACCATTAGTTTAATGGTCTGAACCTGCTCCTTAGTCTTTATCCGGAGCAGATATAATCCGCTGGAGATATCCCGGGGAAGAGACATGGTTGTAATGCCAGGATTCATAACACTTTCAACAGATAGTATTCGCTGACCGTTCAGGTTGTAAAGTTCAATTCCTGCCTGAACATCTGATGATCCTTCATACAGTATATGTATTTCGCCATGTACGGGATTAGGAAAGACATTCCAATCCTTACTGTCAAACTCGAGTAGTTGTATTCCCACAGCTCCGCCACTCGCTGAGAACCTCTCATAGAACTCCTGGTAATATACATTGACCATTGCTGAATCATGTATTACCAGAGTATTTTCATCATTTCTTTCATCTGCCGCTGTGCTCCAGTTATGGCATCCTATCCATAAAACGGGATCCTGTCCTGTTCGGTCAGTGAGCATGTATTTGTGATGCATGATACCGTTCTCGGATGATTCAAGGAACATGTTGCCTAAAGATCCTTCAAGTGTGCTTACCACGGTACTCGAACAATTTGATTTGGAATTTACCAGCACTCTTACGGCCAGTCCTGCATTATGCTGATCCTCCAGAATATAACCAATATCATTTTTGGTAATCAGCATGGTGGCTACCGAAATATCTTTCTTTGCCGCTGACAGGGTTTCCTTGATTTTTGCGTTGACATTGTCTGAGGGACTGAACCAGACTTCCACCTTCTTTCCCCCAATAAGAAAGTCATGGGGGGTATTGTCTTTCTTAAACCTTCCGAAAAGTGCCTTTTGCGGATCGGGTTGGGCACCACTTGATCCGAACATCTCATTAAATTCAAGTGTATATGCAATTGCAAGGCTTTTATCCTGCAGGATGATCACTGAATTCGGATCAGAATTTATCTGTCCATTTGTAAAATTGGTAGAACCTGTCCAGACTACAGGTACTTCATGTTCTCCGTTATGGGCGTCAAATATTACAAATTTGTTATGCATGATTCCAATTCCCTTTAGATAATCGCTCTTTGGACTAATAATTTTTCCTATGGCAGGATCCAGGTTTTCAAAACCTGAGTTAATTGCGCTCCCGTCATGGATCACACGCACTTGAACTCCTCTTGAATGTGCTGCATTCAAAGCAGCAGTAATATCTGAAACTTCAACGAGGTTGAAATTATAAATGGTGAAGTCAATACTTTCCTTTGCCCTGCTAATGTAATTGATCAGGGTATCATCCAGGGCTCTGTATACTCTGAGTGCATCCACTCCCGTCGAAACTGAATTATCCACCTCCCTGTTGAAATAGGCCTGGATATTTCCGGTAGATACGGATTCTGTAATATAAACTCCGGGATCCGTCAGTTGGGCGGTGTCATTTCCAGATACAGAGAATACCTTTACGTAGAAGAGGTCAGACGCTGAACCGGAGACTGAAATCGTATGAGTATTTGAATTACCCGGTACCGAGATGTGTCCTTTTTCAAGTGCAGGAGTATTACCAAAAAACATTTCCGTAGTTCCAAATATATTGGTTTCCCAATTCAGGTCGAATCCTGAATGCGTAAGGTTTGATAGTGAAGGTACTTCTGTAAAGAAAATGGAACTGGTCTGTTCTATATCATCAGGGTCTCTTGGCAGCATTTGGAATGTCTCGTAATATCTTGAACATATTCCGGTCAGGTTTACCGGACCTGTTGGGATTACAGTACCAACCAGGGGTGAATCCCTGTTTATCCTCACCTGCCCTGTTTTTCCCTGATAGCTTACTTCGTAGTTTTTGTCTCCTGAGAAGTTTCCGGTGCTTCCAAATTCACAATTACTAAACCTTATAAGCTGTGCTTCATAGGTTGATCCCATCTGGTCCGGCAAAATAACAACAGGTTCGGGCAGGGGGTTGCTGCTGGATTCTAATACAACGCTGGTAAGAACATCTATTTCAAGCAGCTGCGAAAATATCTTATTAGTACCACTTACCGTGATTATATCACCCCGAATTGCATCCAGTGCAACAGAGGCACCACCCGGATAAACTGCTATGGCTGCTGTGGAATCCTGAATGTATCGGATTTCTCCAAGTTCATCTCCATTTAGTACCACACCAGTTACTGTAACTTTTGCGCTTTCTCCGGCCTTTCTTGCATCTTCAATACTCATTTGTCCCATAGCAACAAAGACCAGGGTGCTAAAAGCAATTAGGAGTATCAGTTTTTTCATATTCTATTTGTTTTTTGCTTTGTTTTAAAAGGAAAAATTCAGGGATAGTGAATATCTACGCCCTAATCCCATAAATGTAGAGGCAGATTGGGCATCAAATGAATTGCTGATTTGCCCGATGAACTGATCGTTGTTCTGCGCATCGGTGATATACCTTGTCCCCAGTAAATTGAGCACATTCAGGCGCACTCCTCCTCTGTATTTGCCGAATTTTCTGGAATATCCCATATGCAGATCAACCAGGTAATAGTCAGGGATCTTCCAGGAATCCCTGGGCTTTCCGTCTTCATCAAATGAACCAGGATAAAATTCCGGATTGAGGGTTACCGGATCAAATTCAGAATAATATCTGCTGAACCAGGTAAATCTTCCCTTTAAATATAGTCCCTTGATGGGTTCGTACCTGAGACTGGCTCCGATCTGCGTCTGGGCTGCATCACCAACATGGACCCCCCGGGTATCAAAATACCGGGCAAAGAGGAATTCCTGGTCTTCATTATAGATTCTGAGTGAGTCCTGGGTATTCCAGGTCCAGTTCCCAAGAGAAAGGAGTCCCTCGAAATTAAGGTTATGCAGGATCTTGAATACAAAATCAAATTCAATGCCTTTGTGTATGGCATTCATCCCGTTGATATTAGCCCTGTATTCTTCACCATCATCTCCGGTAATCAGAGGTGCTTGGTCGAAGGGTTTGTTTTTCCAGTGTGTATAGTACCCATTCAGGTTTCCGGAAAAACGTGGGAAATGAACGGAATAGCCAAGTTCAGCTGCAATAACCTTTTCATTCTGTGGATCCGTGAAGGCTACATTTTCATAATAGAATACATTGGTGAACCGAGGAGCCTTGTATAGGTACCCGAGATTAACGAATGCATTCATATTTTTTGTGAGGTTATAGTTTACCCCGCCTTTCATCGTATATCCCGGGAACCATTTCCATCCTGTGGAATTGTATTCAAGTCCCTCTGAATTTCTATGGTAAATGTTACCGCTGTAGCTAATTGTATCCTCGTACCCGATATCCAATATAGTATCCCCCACCTGCAGGGTTTTCTTCATGAAATAATCGATCCGGTTGTAGCCGGTGATTGCAGTTGTAAGGTTGATAAATGCGGAAAGATTTTCATTTGAATATTCAGTCTGGAAAAACAATCCCCCCCAGTTTACCAGTCCGTCGTTATAATAATTATTATTCTCCCCTTCTTTCAGATGAACTCCGGGTTCACGGTTTAAATCTGAATAGCTCTCTGTATAATCTCCACCCATCAGATCATAAACCTCTTCAAAATGCTTCCCTGTATAACTTCGAAGATCGATTCCCACGCTAAAATTCCACTGCTGTGAAGGAGTATAAGAAAAGGTAGAAAGCAGGCCATACCAGAAATGTTCATTCTTCAGGATGCGCATATAATTATTGACCCGTTGACCGTCCGGAGTGCTGAACCAGGGACTGGTTTTATTTTTTGTATACAGGTTCTGGAAGTCCAAATAACCCCTGGAATTAATCAAACCGGAGGAAGACTTAAGTCTTACCCCCCCACCTTTACCAACTGAGAGATAGGCGATATTGGAGAGGGTCATGCGGCTGTTGATTTCCCAGAAATGGCGGAACGTAAATTGAGGTTTATGATACTTGTTAACTCTTTCAGTATATGGTTCATTTGGACCGTAAATAGTATCGTTTCCCTCAATATCAAATTTCTGAAGCATTCCCCAGTGCTGATTATACCGAATTCCGTTCCCAAGTTCACTGGTGGTGTCTATGAAGTTTGTGTAATAGGGCTGGACGCTGATGGAATCGAGACCGAATCCCACAAGGAGTGTATTGAACTGCTCATTATCAATATTTCCCTGGTTGTGATTGACCATTGTCAAATACAGGTCGGACTCACCCTCAAAAAGTCCGGCAGAGTAATCTTTGTCATAGTCAGCTGTGCCTACTTTATAAGAACGCTGGCCATGAGATTGCGGGGCTCCAAATACGGAAAATCCAAGAAGATGATTCCCGATTTTCTTATCCGCCCTGAGAAAGTAAAAGTAACCTTCAGTCCAGGTCTGTTGTGCATACCCGTTGCCACGCTTATAGGAACCCGCTGCTGTGAAGCTCCAGTCATTTTTCAGTTTTCCGGAATTGACCCCGAATGTAGTTCGCATGAATCCATCGTTTCCGAACGCCTGCTGTATATTGGCAGAGAACTTATTCTCTATACCCTTACTCAGAATATTGATAGTCCCGCCTACTGCCGGCAGTGCAAGTTTTGAAGCTCCCAGTCCCCTTTGAACCTGTATTGTTCTGGTCACAGCATCCAGTCCGAACCAATTCGACCAGTATACCCAGCCATTCTCCATATCGTTGACAGGAACGCCATCTATCATTACAGCAACATTTCTCTGGTTAAATCCTCGTATTGTGACCCTAGCATCCCCGTCGCCTCCTCCTTGCTGGGTTGCGTACACACCTGGTGTGGAATTAAGTATCATTGGTATATCCTGGTTTGAGAGTTCTTCAGCAATCTTGCCTGGAAGAACATTTGAAAAGGCAACAGGGGTTTTCCGTGATCGTGCCACATCAGCTGTCACAATAACCTCATCAATAACGAGAGATTCCATATTGAATTCCAGGAAAAGGGTTCTTCCTGTTACAGAAAGATCCTGAGTTATTGTAGTGTAACCAACATAGGAGATCTGAATCTGGTATTCTCCCGGTTCTACCTTCATTGAGAATTGGCCATTTATATCGGTTACTGTACCCATTCCTTCCGCAAACAGTATATTGGCACCAATAAGAGTTTCTCCGGATGCATTGTCAACTACCAGACCGTTTACCTGGACATTCTGTGCAAAGCCAACGAGAGGGATCAGTGATAGGATAAGTACAATCAGTTTCTGCATGAAGGATTGATAATACAGCCAGGTGGCCAGGTTAGGAATTAAGGTCTATTTTACGAGCACCTTCATTGCCGTCATGGTATCATCGCGGAAGCTGATCTTCAGCATGTAGAGTCCGGCGTTGATATCCACAAGTGATAGATCAATGCGTGAATTCACTCCATCATTCGCCCTGGAGAGCATAAGTTGCCCTGTAATAGTGTAGATCTCAATTCCGGAGATATCTTCTGCTGATGTGATATAAAGAATACCATCCTTTACAGGGTTAGGGTATATACTAACCAGATGGCTGAGAGAGTTTATGCTTGTAACTCCGCCCTCAACCGTAACTGAAACCTTTTCCAGGATAGGAAATGTCCCATCCGTTACATCTATTGTAAGGGTATAATTTCGCCAGTATAATTCTTCGGTTTTGGCAACCTTGATCACGCCGGTTTTTTTGTCGATGGAAAAGGGATCATACGCATTTCCATCTACAATAAAATAGGACAATTCATCTCCGTTAGGATCTGTTGCTGAAACAGTTCCCACTGAGGTACCCTTTGGGTCATCTATTTTAATATCAAAAGCGTAATTGCTTGCATCAAAAGTGGGTTTCACATTGGAATCCGGACTTGCAAGACATTCATGCCATCCCAGGCTGGTAAATGTATTTGCAGGAAGGCTGTCCCACTCGGAAAGGATATCGAATTTTTCCACAGCTGTGCTTACACCTTTCAGGATGCTGGCTTTTCTTACAAGTGTATGGTCGCTACTCAGGATCACCCCTTTCCCGGTATTAAATGGATCGGTATCAGTCCATCCCCCTGTGGGACCAGAAGAGCCTCCATTCCCATTTACCGGTCGTTCACCTAATTTTCCAAAAATGTTAATAATAGTACCATCCGTTTTCTCCAGGGCGACCACATCATCCCCGTTAAAATAGAGTGTATAACTGTCATTATAGATCGGGCATACAAAAGTATCTGCCCTGGCCTGAAGGGCATCCCACACCGGGGCATCCTGTCCGGTAGCCTGGGGATCTCTTTTGTCAAGAACATATACCCGGGTTTTGTAAGGCATTAGTGTACCGTTTAATATGGTGTAGTATTGTTCCAGTGGAGGCGGCACACTTTGACCATTTGAATAACGAGTGAGCCTGTAATTGCTCAAATCGATTGCCGTATCCGTAGGGTTGTATAATTCAATTGCCTTGTTGGTAGACCATCCTTCAATATATTCAGAGATGATAGGATCGGTTCCGGTCTGAGCCAGGACAGATAAACTTAATACAAGGACTGTCGGAAGGAGGAAAGGTTTTTTCATATGCAATACATTTATAAGTGGTTAAAAAACAGTAGTTTAAGGATATAAATACCCTGCCGGTTTTGAAATGCAGCGGAGATGGTAAAAATAGTCAATCAGGAAGGATTTATCATCCCCCCTGTTTATAAATTACATGAAATGTGAATATGTTTACACGAATCCTTTATCCGGGCCTGGAGGAAATTATCTTACGGGCTTTCTCAAGGTCCTCAGGGGTATCAATCCCCATACTAACTTCAGTGGTATAATGGACCCTGATTCTGTAGCCACTTTCAAGCCATCTGAGTTGTTCGAGAGATTCAGCCTGTTCAAGGGGACTCCTTTTAAGCTTGGTAATCTCTCGCAGGATATCTGTACGATAGGCGTACATTCCAAGGTGTTTCAGATATTTAAAGTTATTGTACCATTCACTCTGAGGCCGGTCTCTTTGATGGGGCATTGGAGACCTGCTGAAATACAGTGCTTTGCCTCCTTTTCCGGTGACAATCTTGACAACGTTAGGATCGAATAATTCTTCCGGGTCTTCAATTACATTTGCAAGAGTCGCAATTTGTGTGTTTTCTAAATCAAATGTCTGCTTCAGAAGGCTCAGATGTGTATTCCTTATAAATGGCTCATCACCCTGGATGTTCAATGCAACATCATACTCTTCTCCCTGTTTGCTTAGTATGTCAATTACCTCAGCACATCGGTCCGTTCCGCTGGGGTGTTCAGGAGAGGTCATAATCACTTTTCCACCGAAACCATTCACCGCAGATTCAATGTCCGGGTGATCAGTCGCAACAATAACATTGTCAAGGCTCTGAAGGGTATTCTCATAGACCCATTGTATCATGGGCTTCCCTCCCAGGTCTGCAAGGGGCTTCCCTGGGAAACGTGTTGAGGCATACCGTGCGGGTATTATTCCAATAAATTTCATAATGGTATTGGTTTTCCTGAGAGTACAAATTAGTAAAAATCCCGGAAAATTGTAATTTTGTCATGCATTTTTGGAAAAATTGTCAGATGGAACTACAAAGAGTAAAGCAAAGATTTGGAATTATTGGCAACCATCCTGCATTAAACAGGGCCATCGATATAGCTCTTCAGGTTGCGCCGACCGACCTGTCCGTTTTGATCGGAGGTGAAAGCGGAACGGGAAAGGAGTTTTTCCCCAAAATCATACATCAGTATAGTTCCAGGAAACACGGGACCTATATTGCGGTAAACTGCGGAGCTATTCCAGAAGGAACTATTGACTCGGAATTATTCGGGCATGAAAAGGGGGCTTTTACCGGGGCAACAGACAGCCGTAAAGGATATTTCGAGGTTGCAAATGGAGGGACCATATTCCTTGATGAGGTTGCAGAGCTTCCATTGTCGACGCAGGTGAGATTGCTGAGAGTACTGGAGACCGGTGAATATTTAAGGGTCGGCTCTTCAAAGGAACAGAAAACCGATGTCCGGGTGATTGCAGCCACGAATATTAATATAATTATCTCAGTCCAGGAAAATAAATTTCGGGAAGACCTTTATTACAGGCTGAACACGGTTCCTATAACCGTGCCTTCCCTTCGTGACAGGAGAGAGGATATATATCTGCTGTTCAGAAAATTCGCAAGCGATTTTGCAGAAAAAAACAGGATGCCACAGGTTAATTTAAGTGATGAGGCCAGAATTATCCTGTCAAATTACCGGTGGCCTGGCAATATCAGACAGTTGAAGAATATAACTGAACAAATCTCCATAATTGAACCGGAGAGGGAAATCGGAGGAGAAAAACTGGCCCAGTATCTTCCTGATTATCAACGGGTGAAATTACCGGCGCTCTATGAAAAATCGATTAATGAGCAGACATTCAACACAGAACGGGAGATCCTGTATAAGATCCTGTTTGATATGAAAGGCGACATGCATGATCTGAAGCAGCTTGTGGCCGAGATAATAGATAAAGGTCCGGGCGGAGCTGATCTGCATGATAATAATGCAAGCATAATTGAAAAGCTTTACCCTACTTCAGACCCATCTGAGGTAGCCGCAGTTCAGTCCACCGGCCACTTCACTACAAATGAAAGCCATAATATTCTTGATACCGAGGAAATTGTCGAAGAATCACTCTCACTTGAGGAGAAAGAGATTGAAATGATAATAAAGGCCCTGGAAAAACACAAAGGCAAGAGAAAATATGCTGCCGAGGAACTAGGGATATCGGAAAGAACGTTATATAGAAAGATCAAGGAACACAATTTAGAATAATTGATGCGGATTACACAATTGATATTTGTTGCACTCATGGCATTAATTGTGACATCATGCAAGATGTCATACTCATTTTCCGGTGCAAGCACGGGCACGTTGGAGACAGTTTCTGTAAATTACTTACAGAACCGTGCTGCGCTCGCCCCCCCTGTATTGAGCCAGTTTGTTACCGAGGAATTGCGGGACCTTTGCGAAAGGCAAACCAATATGAACCTGGTCACAGGTCCGGGTGATGCTCATTTCGAAGGTGAGATTACAGCATATTCAACCCGGCCAATGGCTATTGGCGGGGCAGATCAGGTGGAGCTGACACGATTCACGATCGGGATCAGGATACGCTTTATCAATATTAACGACGATGAATTGAGTTTTGAAGAAACTTTTTCCCAGTTCAGGGACTATGAGAGCGGACAATCCTTTGAATCAATTCAGGCGGCTCTTACCGAATTGATAATTGAAGATATTACGGAGGATATCTTTAACCGTGCATTTGTAAACTG
Organism: Bacteroides sp.; assembly: GCA_011053095.1. Classification (GTDB taxonomy): domain Bacteria; phylum Bacteroidota; class Bacteroidia; order Bacteroidales; family SM23-62; genus SM23-62. Next base: position 5,760 of record DRHS01000141.1, on the reverse strand, counting down.
GTAAAGCATGAAGAGGGAAAACCTGACCGGATACATGAAAGATCCCTTATCATTGAATCAGTCCAGTTTAACGGAGGTGGAGGAGTTGATAGAAACTTTCCCATATTTTCAAACCGCCCGAATGCTGCTGGCCAGGAACCACCATAATCTGGACAGTCTCAAGTTTCATGAAATGCTTCGTTCCGCAGCTGTTTTTGCAGGGGACAGAGCCGTGCTGTACTATCTTATAAACCCGGATGCCGGAGTCATGGGGGACAAGGATGCATCTAATACGGGACTGGCCGGACGGCTGGCTGATATTTTAAACCGGGAGGCAACTGAGGATGAATTTAATTTTGCACCCGCCTATTCACTTAATGATTTACCGGAAATACCTCCGGATCCGGATCCGGTATCCCCATCCATAGATGAGTATACATTCACAGGATGGTTTGACCATATTCTGGAAGTTCCAGAGGGAGATTCTGCCGATTCAGAAAAGAATAACCTGATCGAGAAATTCCTTGATGATAGCCCGGACATTAGACCTGATCCGGAAATTGAGCCGGATAAAACCGATCGTTCTGAAGCTTTTGTCTTTGCCGGTGATTCACCTATGACTGAGACACTTGCAAAGATTTATGTAAAACAGGGATTGTTCAAAAAGGCCATATATGCCTACGAGAAATTAAGTTTGAAATATCCGGAAAAAAGTACTTACTTTGCGACGCAAATTAACAGGATAAAGAGCAACCTGAAAGAAATTTAACTAAGTCATGATTTATAATCTTTTATCAGTACTCATATTAATTGTCTGCGCCTTGCTTATACTGATCGTACTGGTACAAAATTCAAAGGGTGGGGGACTCGCATCTAACTTCCAGTCTTCCAATCAGTTTATGGGTGTAAGGAAAACAACCGATTTTCTTGAAAAATCAACCTGGACCCTTGCAATAGCCTTAATGTCATTCTGTGTCATAGGCAGCCTTACCATTCCAAGGGGAACTGAAACTGAAAGATCTATAATCGAAGACCAGATTGAAAATGTTGTTGATCCGACTGCGATACCTACGTTCCCATCAGCAACTCCGGACGAGGGCGGAAGTCCCGATGTAAATCCACAATAGTAATCGATACTGACAACCTGACACTTTTTTTTACTTTTTCTGTCAGCATAGCTTGATTTTGGTTTTGGCATAGATTGTGAAAAGAAATTTCTCGAAATTTAAAATTGTCTAACTTAAAATATGTATTAAAATGACTGATGTAAAAATTAAACCACTTGCTGACAGAGTTCTTGTTGAACCCATGGAAGCTGAAGAAAAAACTGCTAGCGGAATCATTATTCCTGATACAGCAAAAGAAAAACCACAAAAAGGAACCGTCGTTGCAGTTGGTCCCGGTACCAGTGATGAGAAGATGGAAGTTAAAAAGGGAGATGTAGTCCTTTACGGGAAATACTCCGGTACAGATCTTGCCGTCGATGGAAATGATTTTCTTATCATGAAGCAGGCAGATATCCTGGCTATAATCTAAAAACGATATTAAATAAATATTAAATATTTTAAAAAATGGCAAAACAAATTAAGTATGATATTGAAGCAAGGGATCTGCTGAAAAAAGGTGTGGATGCTCTTGCCGAAGCAGTAAAGGTAACTCTGGGTCCTAAAGGGCGCAATGTTGTAATTGATAAGAAATTCGGCGCTCCCCAGGTAACTAAAGACGGTGTTACAGTAGCCAAGGAAATTGATCTCGCAGATGGATTCGAAAATCTGGGCGCCCAGATGGTTAAGGAGGTTGCTTCAAAAACCAATGATGATGCCGGTGACGGAACTACCACAGCGACCGTTCTTGCGCAGAGTATTGTAAACGTGGGACTCAAGAACGTTACAGCCGGTGCAAACCCAATGGATCTGAAAAGGGGCATCGATAAAGCAGTTGTAAAGGTCATTGAAACCCTTAAGAGTATGTCTGAAGATATTGGTGATGACAACAAAATGATCGAGCAGGTAGCTTCCATTTCTGCCAATAACGATCCGGAAATTGGAAAGCTCATTGCCGAAGCAATGGATAAAGTAAAAAAAGAAGGAGTTATAACAATTGAAGAAGCCAAGGTTTCGGAAACCTATGTTGAGGTGGTTGAGGGTATGCAATTTGACCGCGGTTATATCTCACCTTACTTTGTAACCGATACCGAGAAGATGGAAGCAATACTGGATAATCCGTATATTCTTCTTTTCGACAAAAAGGTATCTGTTATGAAAGACCTTCTTCCCGTACTCGAGTCCACTGCCCAGACAGGCAAACCTTTACTTATTATTTCTGAAGATGTGGACGGAGAAGCGCTGGCAACACTTGTTGTAAACAAGCTCAGGGGATCCCTGAAGGTTGCAGCTGTTAAGGCTCCCGGATTCGGTGACCGCAGAAAAGAAATGCTCGAGGATATCGCCATCCTGACAGGTGGTACTGTAATTTCAGAAGAGAAAGGACTCAAACTTGAGAACGCTACACTCGAAATGCTCGGACAGTGTGAAAAGATCTCTATTGATAAGGACAACACTACCGTTGTTAGTGGTTCAGGTGATAAGGAAAGCATTGATGCACGTGTTAACCAGATCAAGGTTCAGATTGAAAACACAACTTCTGATTACGATAAGGAGAAACTCCAGGAAAGACTTGCAAAACTGGCTGGCGGAGTTGCCGTTCTTTATGTTGGTGCTGCTTCTGAAGTTGAAATGAAAGAGAAGAAAGACCGTATGAGCGACGCACTTAATGCAACCAGGGCTGCTGTTGAGGAAGGTATCATTCCCGGTGGTGGTGTCGCTTACCTGAGGACCGTTGAAAAGCTGGAAGGATTAGAAGGGGAAAATGATGATGAAACAACCGGTATTGCAATTGTACGCAGGGCCATGGAAGAACCTCTTCGGATCATCGCTGAAAATGCCGGAGTTGAAGGTTCAGTTGCCGTTCAGAAGGTGAAGGAAGGAAAAGCTGACTTTGGCTTCAATGCCCGTACGGATATTTACGAAAACCTGCTTAAGGCCGGGGTAATTGATCCTACCAAGGTAGTTCGGATTGCACTTGAAAATGCCGCCTCCATTGCAGGTATGTTGCTTACTACTGAATGTGTACTCGTTGATGAGCCGGAACCAGAGATGCCAATGCCTGGCGGAGGAGCCCCTGGAATGGGCGGTATGGGCGGAATGATGTAAGCTCATCACCTAACTCAATATATATTCAAGCCTTCCTGAAATTTCAGGGAGGCTTTTTTAATCCATACCGGGATATCGGTGAAGCCACCGATATCCCAGATGGATAATGCAAAATTACACTATATTTGTGCTTGATTTTTACCGGATGTCCCAACCCATTGAAAACATACGAAACTTCTGCATAATCGCCCATATCGATCATGGGAAGAGTACCCTTGCAGACCGTTTGCTTGAACTGACAGGAACTGTTTCGGAGCGCGATGCACAGGAGCAGGTACTGGATGATATGGACCTGGAACGTGAGCGCGGAATAACCATTAAAAGCCATGCAATCCAGATGGAGTATGAAAGGGATGGAAAGAAGTATATCCTTAACCTTATTGATACACCAGGGCATGTGGATTTTTCCTATGAAGTATCACGATCCATTTCTGCCTGTGAGGGTGCCCTTTTAATAGTGGATTCAACCCAGGGAATTCAGGCTCAGACCATATCAAATTTATATCTGGCCCTGGAGAATGATATGGAGGTAATTCCGGTAATGAACAAAATGGACCTTGAGGCGGCTATGCCCGATGAAGTCAGTGACCAGATAGTGGATTTGATTGGCTGTTCCCAGGAGGATATAATACGGGCAAGCGGCAAAACGGGATATGGAGTTGACCTGATACTTGATACCATCATTGATAAGATCCCGCCCCCGGAAGGAGATGCAGAAAAACCCCTTGAAGCATTAATATTTGACTCTGTTTTTAATTCATACAGGGGAATCTTCGCATACTTCAGAATCCTGAATGGGACTATCCGTCCACAGGATCATGTTAAATTTATGGCTACCGGCAAAGAGTACTATGCTGATGAAGTCGGTATACTGAAATTACTCCCTGAACCAAGGAAACAAATGAGTGCCGGGGATGTTGGGTATATTATATCCGGGATCAAGAATTCAAAGGAGGTGAAGGTAGGTGACACTATTACCCATGTTGACATGCCCTGTGAAAATGCCATAGATGGATTCAAGGATGTTAAACCCATGGTTTTTGCCGGTGTCTACCCCGTTGATGCAGATGATTACGAGGAGCTTCGCCTCTCGATGGAAAAACTTCAGTTGAATGATGCTTCCCTGACCTATGAGCCGGAATCCTCGGCCGCACTGGGATTCGGATTCCGTTGTGGATTCCTGGGACTCCTGCATATGGAGATAATTCAGGAAAGACTTGATCGTGAGTTTGATATGAATGTTATAACCACCGTTCCCAATGTTTCCTTCATAGTACACAAAACCAAAGGGGAGGTTGTAGAGGTCCACAATCCTTCAGGCTTGCCTGAGGTTACCCAAATAGATTATATTGAGGAGCCTTATATCCGGGCCCAGATCATCTCAAAATCCGATTATGTTGGTTCGATCATGAAGCTTTGTATTGATAAAAGGGGCATTCTTAAGAACCAGGTCTACCTTACCAGTGACCGGGTGGAAGTAACGTTTGAAATGCCTCTGGCAGAGATAGTATTTGACTTTTATGATAAACTGAAAAGTATTTCAAGGGGGTATGCCTCATTCGATTATTTCCAGACAGGATACCAGAAAGCTAACCTGGTCAGGCTTGATATCCTTTTGAACGGTGAAATGGTTGATGCCCTGTCTACCCTGATCCACAGGGATAATGCATATTCCTTCGGACGCCGGATTTGTGAAAAACTAAGAGAACTGATTCCCAGGCAACAATTCGAGATAGCAATACAGGCCGCCATCGGTGCTAAAATTATTGCAAGGGAATCCATAAGGGCGCTTCGAAAAGATGTTACGGCTAAATGCTATGGCGGTGATATTACCAGGAAGCGCAAACTCCTGGAAAAACAGAAAAAAGGCAAGAAGAAAATGAGGCAGGTAGGGAATGTTGAGGTCCCACAAACCGCATTCCTCGCAGTTTTGAAGCTTGATTAAGCCTTTCCTTCAAGTTATTTAGACAAATTATAAATTATGCCAGTTTTAGCTAAAGTAAACCTGGCTAAGGTCAATTCTGTATGTTTTTCTTTACTTTAAAGTTCTAATAACAGTCTGCCACTATCAGGTTGGGTTTTTTTGCTTACATAATTGCTAGTCCATGGGACCATTGAAAACCAGACTGTCCTCTCTCTCACCCCCCTACTACCTTGGAATTGACATTGGATCTATATCCATAAACACTGTCATTCTGGATGAGAAGGGACAGATACATTACGAAAGATACGACTACTGCGAAGGACGGCCCTTTGAACAGCTAAAGCAGATCCTTGATGAGGTACTGGAAGCTCTGCCGGATAAGCAACCCTCCAACCTAGCATTTACGGGCAGTGGAGGTAAGCTTGCCTCAGAAATACTTGGAGGTATCTATATAAATGAGGTGATTTCCCAGTCTGCAGCTGTTTCTCACCTTCATCCGGAGGTTCGGATATCTTATTCCAGAGGTTCAAGGCTGCACCGATTGCTCCCATGGATGCATGGTGCTCGGGAATGATAAGATCTCCCTCAGAGGCACCCAGTAATTCCGTAAATGCCCTCACCATTCCTGCATTTGCTGCAACACCT
>DRHS01000140.1 GCA_011053095.1 Bacteroides sp. | reverse complement strand
ATGCCCATATGTGAAAAGGAGTGCTGTTATGTAGAATGATTACAAATAAAATGGAGTTGACATCACTATTTTTTTGAAAAAAAAGTATCAAAGAAACTATTGCTAAAAATCAATCATTTTTACCTGACTTGGACAGGAAACCCTAATTATAAAACCAAACTAATATGAAAACGAAACTCCAATTGCTTTTTTTCGGATGCATTTTACTTTCGATCCTTTCTTGTACTACTAAGGAGAAAGGAAGGGAGGTTGCTAAAACCGTATCTGAAATTGAACCGATAAAAAAGCACATTGTCACTCCGTCTGAAGTGCAATCTGATAGACTAGGTTCTATTTCCTATTTTGATGGTTATCCTTCCGATGAAACAGTCAAGAAGGTGTACGATAATCTGGATTTTATCCGAGGTGTAGAGACGTTCTTAAATGGTATTCCTGCCGCATCCATGCAAGCATTAATCGAGGGATTCAAAGGTGCTGGTCTAAATTCTCTCGGTGAATTTGGAATATTCGAAAACCTGATGGATTCAAAATCCATATTTCTGACTCCAAATACAGAGTCGGTATACACCATAAGTTATTTCGACCTTAAAAACGGGCCAGTGGTGATAGAAAGTCCTCCAAATACCCTGGGTATGATCAATGATATGTTCTTCCGGTACGTAACAGATATGGGGAATGCTGGTCCGGACAGAGGCTTGGGCGGTAAGTTTCTTGTCCTGCCACCCAACTATGACGAAGCTGTTCCGGATGGATATTATGTTGTTAAATCTCCAACTTACCAGAATATAATTTTCTGGAGAGGTTTCCTACAAAACGGCGATCCAAAACCTGCTGTGCAAAGCATAAAGGCCAATACAAACATTTATCTTCTCAGTCAGGCAGAAGATCCACCAAAAGCGGAGTTTTTGGATTGGTCAGGGAAAAGATTTAATACGGTTCATGCCAATGATTTCAAGTTTTATGAAGAACTAAACGAAGTGATCCAATATGAGCCATCAGAAGCTTTTGAGCCACAAATTTTAGGGCTTTTTAAATCGATTGGAATCGAAAAGGGAAATCCTTTTAATCCGGACGAGAGGATGAAAGATATTTTAGAAGATGCGATAAAGGTGGGTAATGCAACCGCCCGGGCGATCTCATTTAGTCCCCGCAATGAAGCTATCTATCTTTACCCAAATAGCAATTGGACGATAGCTTTTCTGGGTGGATACCAGTTCCAGAAGAACAATGCGAGGGAACTTGATGGAAGAACATTGTTCCATTACATAGCAACCGCAGTTACGCCGGCCATGGAAATTGAAATGGTGGGGGTTGGTTCTCAATATGCTGCTGTCTACAAGGACAGCAGGGGTGATTACTTAGATGGTTCAAACACCTATAAGCTAAACATTCCAGCAAATCCGCCGGTAAAAGACTTCTGGTCCGTTGTACTTTATGATCCGCAAACCCGAAGTATGTTAGAAACGGATAATCCTTTTCCAAGCGTTAACAGCGAACTTAGTGATCTCGTAAAGAATAATGATGGATCTGTTGACCTGTATTTTGGTCCAGAGGCTCCAAAAGGAAAAGAGAAGAATTGGATTCAGACAATAGAAAACAAAGGGTGGTTCACCATATTGAGAATTTATGGCCCACTTGAAGCCTGGTTTGATAAAACCTGGAAACCTGGTGAAATAGAAATCATTGGCGATTAAAACTTAGGTTGTGTCATATGCCAGCCTGTAATAAGAAATACCAAGGCGGTATACCTTTAGCCATAGTGAGCAAAATGAAATATAGGACATAGAATCACTAAAGCAGACCGCGAGGCGGTGGTTTTTAGACAGACTGCCGTTATGCGGCTTTGCTGTTAATCAAAGTATTTGATTATGAGTGGAATGGCCTACATAGGCAACCTTTATAACTACCAGACCGGGATGAATGCTACAAAATTATCAATAAATACAGGCATGAATTATTTGTTGCCACATTTATGTCACTGGTTTACTGCCAGATACAGATATTAACATTTGTCGTATTACAGATACGGAACTACCTAAACACCCGCCTCGATCTTAGCCGCCACATTGATAACTGGTTCAAATACGCCCTCAGCTGGTACCCCGACCGGGAATCCATAAGCAGTGGACTGAATGAAATCCAGGGCCATCACCGGCAGGATATTAATGTTCAGATGAGACTGAGATTCTGAAAACTGAACCTGCCTTTTTATACAATAAAATCTTTAGGAACATTTTTCAGTCTTGCGATTTTCTCAATTCTGTCATGCACAGGGAAATTCCTGGCACAACTGACTGTGCAAGAACTGCATCCTTTGCAGGGATTTGAATCAATGTTCCTGGTGTCAAGAACACCACGTGCTTTTTCTATATCCGCATATCCGTATGCATACATATAGGCACGCATCAGATCCGGAACAGGCAGGTTGTTGGTACATGTTCCTTTACAGGTGCCACATCCCTGGCAAAACAATCCTGTCAGCTTCCTGCCCTCTTCCAGTTCAGCTTCTTCGTCCGGGGTCAGGTCAATATCATACATCACTTCAACATCTGTCTCTATCTGATCATAGGCTGTATATCCGGGGATGATGGTGCAAATACTTGGATCCTGAAGGACCCATTTTAAAGCCGCTACAGGATCAACAGGTTTGCTTTTCTCTTCTGCGAGATAATTTCCTGCCAGTGCTTTCATGCCGATATAACCCATCCCCTGGTTATAATGGGTACTTACCCCAATGCACCGAGCCTTACCCTGATCCTTCATCTTCTGCATTGCACCAAGGAGGTCATCGCGGAGTACAGCATCTTCAGTAGCCACTACATGCTGATAGAAAATATCAACATAATCCATTTGAAGTCTTTTCAGACTTGTCTCAAACATTTCAAGATAGGCTTCAACTGAGAATTCTTCCCCAATTTCACCGGTCATAAAATCAGTCAGTCCCGGGGGAATAACTTTTGTCGCAATCACATATGAATCACGGGGCTTGTCTTTGAAAAATTCTCCTAACATTGCCTCCTGGTTTCCTTCCTGGTACATATGAGCTGTCATAACTTATTTCGAGAACATCGGAAATTTCATGGATAAAAGAAAGAGAATCTGGGAGGCTTTCTTTGATTTGCTGAAAAAGGCTATGTTGAATTTGTTTGATCTCCTCCATTACCTAAAGATATGAAATAGTGAAATAAAAATCAATGAAAAGAGAATCCTGAATGAATAGGATCAGTCGAACTTCATATCCTTAATATTCAGCTGGAGGTTGGTGCGGCCCATAAATGAATTCTGTTCCACCGTGTAGCAGACATCAAAACCCTGGCCGTTGTTAATCTTTTTATAAAGGTTCCCCATCTGGAATGCAATAGCCGGATATACTTTATACGGATCCTCCTCCTGGATAAGGTTCATTTTCAAATGGTCTCCTGTATTTCCCACAACCTTTCCTGTTCCGTTATCCGCTACACTTTCAGTAAGAAAAATAGGGGCCATATTTTCAGGACCAAAGGGTTCAAATTGCTTCAGAATACGAAAGAACTTCTGGTCGATCTCACTGAGCGGTATTTCGGTATCTATTTCTACTATCGGAATTAGTTGATCAGGAGCAATCGCATTGGATACAAATTCTTCAAATCGCTTCTGGAATTTAGGAATATTATCAAGTTTCATTGTAAGACCGGCAGCATATTTATGTCCCCCAAAATTCTCCAACAGGTCACTGCATGATTCCACTGCCTGGTAAAGGTCAAACCCGAAAACTGAACGGGCCGAGCCGGTGGCTAACCCATTAGATTCGGTCAGAATAACGGTGGGCCGGTACCAGGTATCGATTAGTCTGGATGCGACAATACCAATTACTCCCTTATGCCAGTTTGGATTAAACAATACAGTGGATTTTAGCTTTTGCAGCTCAGTATCCCTGCCTATCATATCAAGTGCTTCCTGGGTGATATTCGTATCAATATCCCTTCTGTCCGTATTGTAATTATCTACTTTATCTCCCATTACCTTGGCCCGGTCCTTATCCTGCGCAATTAACAGGCTTACCGCTGATTTACCTGATTCCATGCGCCCGGCAGCATTAATCCTTGGACCAATTTTAAATACCACATCATCAATAGTGATTTCCTTTTCAACTATTCCCGCGAGTTCAATTATTGCCTTTAGTCCGATTCGTGGAGCTCTGTTCAGCTGCTTAAGTCCGAAGTGTGCGAGAATCCTGTTTTCTCCGGTAACGGAAACAATATCTGAAGCGATGCTTACGGCTACAAGATCAAGATAAGGCACCAGCTCTTCAAAAGGAATGTCATTTCTGGCTGCAAATCCCTGGATAAGTTTAAAACCAACCCCGCAACCTGACAGATCTTTGTCTGGATAAGAACAGTCGATACGCTTGGGATCAAGCACAGCTACTGCCGGTGGGATTTCACTGCCCGGATTATGATGATCACATATAATAAAATCAATTCCATGGTGCTTGGCATATTTAACCTTTTCTATTGCCTTGATACCGCAATCAAGAGCTATTATCAGGGATGCACCCGTCTCCCGGGCATAATCAATACCTTCCTGGGATACACCATAACCTTCATGGTATCTATCAGGTATATAAAAATCCAACGAATCATAGAATGATTTCAGAAAGGTATAGACAAGTGCCACTGAAGTAGTACCGTCTACATCGTAATCACCATAAACAAGTATAGTTTCCTTATTCTCGAGAGCGGTCTTTATCCTGACAACAGCCTTATCCATATCCTTCATCAGGAAGGGATCGTGGAGGTCAGTTATCTCAGGCCGGAAAAAACTTTTAGCTTCATCAAATGTATTGACTCCGCGCTGAAATAGAAGTGTTGCAAGAGGTTTAGTTATTCCAAGCTCAGTTGAAAGCCGGTCTACCGTTGCTGCATCTCCCTGGCTCTTCAGTATCCAGTTTTTCTCCATAGCCCTACGATGTAATTAATTCTATCTGGAAAACCTCTGACAACCTGTTTTTCAAAATCTGATTGACTTCTGCCATATCGAGTTCACGATGCAGCTCCTGTTGAAGAGAAGTAACTCCTTTATCGGTAAATCCGCAGGGGTTAATATACTGAAAATATCTCAAATCTGTATTGACATTAAAGGCAAATCCATGCATGGTAACGTACCTGCTTATACGAACCCCTATAGCACAGATCTTTCTGGTTTTTCCCGGCTTTTCAGCGTCTAGCCAGACACCAGTTGAACCATTCAGTCTCTCCGAAGAAATACCAAAATCATCAAGTGTCCGTATCACTGATTCCTCCAGTTTCCATACGTAATCCTTAACTTTTACTCCAATCGATTCAAGATCTATGACAGGATAACCCACGATCTGACCTGGTCCGTGGTATGTGATATCCCCTCCCCTGTCGATCTTATAGTAAGTAGCATTAATCTTCTTTAGGAACTCATCCGGTATAAGAAGATTCTGATTTTCGCCACTTTTGCCGAGAGTATAAACATGTGGATGCTCGCAAAAATAAACCACCTGGCTCTTTGGTGCATTCCTGGTACCGGATTCCAGTTTTTCTTTCACTACAGCGTCCAGGGTTTTCTCCTGCAAATCCCAGGCTTCCTTGTAATCAATCAGACCAAGGTTGCGAAATTGTATATTGTTTATCCGGGTGCTCTGCATGTACGGGATTGATCTAAAGGTAGGGGAAAACCTGTCTGCTCAATGGGAAATATCACCACAAATGTAGCGGAAAAATTTGATTATCTTTGCACAAATTTTCATGCCCTTTTTATGAGTCAGCATCAACTATCAGAACAGGAAGAAATACGAAGAAATTCCCTTCAGGAGATCATCAATCTTGGAATCAATCCTTTCCCTTCCGAGGAGTACCTGGTAAATAATGTAGCACGGGAAATCCTGGATGGATTTGACCCCGATGTAAAAAATTTCCAGGATGTGAGAATCGCAGGCAGGATCATGAGCCGGCGTATAATGGGCAATGCATCATTTGCTGAACTCCAGGATGAATCGGGACGGATCCAGATTTACATCCGCCGGGATGAAATTTGTCCAGGAGAGGATAAAACACTGTACAATACTGTATTTAAAAGGCTTCTCGATATAGGTGACATCATTGGGGTAAAGGGATTTGTTTTCAAGACCCAGGTCGGGGAAACCACCATCCATGTCAAAGAACTTACAATCCTCACAAAATCCCTTCGTCCCCTACCCATAGTAAAGGAAAAGGACGGAAAGGTATACGATGCCTTTACTGATCCTGAACAAAGATACAGGCAGCGCTATGTTGATCTTGTGGTAAATCCCCAGGTTCGGGACGTTTTTGTTAAACGATCCAAAATCATTGAATCGATACGCAGCTTCCTGAATTACAGGGGATATCTCGAAGTCGAGACGCCTATACTCCAGCCCATCTACGGTGGAGCCGCCGCCAAGCCATTCACCACCCATCATAATAAACTGGATCAGAAACTCTACCTGAGAATTGCAAATGAGCTTTACCTCAAAAGGCTTATCGTTGGAGGATTCCCTGGTGTATTTGAGTTCGCTAAGGATTTCAGGAACGAGGGAATGGACCGCTTCCATAATCCTGAGTTTACCCAGGTAGAATTATATGTAGCATATAAGGACTACCTGTGGATGATGAACCTGGTAGAAGAAATGATCGAAAAGGCAACGATTGATCTTTACGGGGATACAAAAGTAAATGTAGGGGATAATGTAATTGACTTCAAAAGACCCTGGAAGCGCTACACCATGTTTGGTGCAATCAAGGAGTTCACAGGTGTCGATATTACAGGGATGAACGAGGAAGAATTATTCAAAACTGCAGGTGATCTGAACGTAGAGGTTGATAAAACCATGGGCAAAGGCAAACTTATCGATGAGATCTTCGGGGAAACAGTAGAAGCGAAACTGATCCAGCCGACCTTTATTACTGATTACCCCATTGAAATGTCACCCCTGGCAAAGAAGCACCGGGAAAAAGAAGGACTCGTAGAACGGTTCGAAGCCATTGTTAACGGAAAAGAACTTTGCAATGCCTTTTCAGAGCTCAACGACCCGATTGACCAGCGAGAACGTTTCGAGGACCAGGTAAGGCTGGGAAAACGAGGAGACGAAGAGGCCATGGTTCTCGATGAAGATTTCCTCCGGGCACTGGAATACGGGATGCCTCCTACTGCGGGACTCGGAATTGGAATAGACCGCCTGGTGATGACTCTGACAAACTCCCCCTCTATCCAGGATGTTTTATTTTTTCCCCAAATGAGGCAGGTAATAAGTACTCAGCCGGATGTCAGTAGTACTCAGGAATATTTGGATCTTGGAATTCCTGAGGAGTGGATTGAACCTCTGCAAAAACTTGGATATACCACGATTGAGAAGCTCAAAGAAGTGGAAAAGCCGGGGAAACTGGCAAATGACCTTAACGGGTACAAGAAAAAGAATAAGCTTGATCTGCCGGGACTGAGTCCGGAGGCAGTAAGTACCTGGCTCTCATAATTGTGATTTCACCAGAGGATATCAAGGTCCGGATTTCCCGGAAATGAACTTCTTATTCGCATCAATATATTTATTGCTTTTCAATAGTTTTATTGTAAATTTCAGTCTGAAACTAACCAACCAAAAAATAAATCAGAAATCATGACAAAAAGAAGGGATTTTATCAAAAAAAGCATGCTCGGTACAGCAGGCATAACAATTGCAGGAATGGGATTAAGTGCGAAATCATATGCATCCATTCTTGGAGCCAATGACCGTTTCCGTATAGCGGTTTGCGGATTGAACGGACGTGGTAAAAGTCATATCAATGGATTTAGCGGTCAGGAAAATGTTGAGATCGCCTATTTAGTGGACCCCGACAGGCAGCTTCTTGAGAAGCGTGTAAATGAGTTTAATGAGAGAGAAGGTATTAATTACAAGACTCAGGGACTTACAGATGTTCGCGAGGTACTTGATATGAAAGATATTGATGCCATCAGTTGTGCCACACCCAATCACTGGCATTCCCTTATGGTTATCTGGGCAGCACAGGCAAAGAAACACTGTTATGTTGAAAAACCTGTAAGCCACGATGTATATGAAGGCCGTGTTGCACTGGCTGCCGCAGAAAAATACGGTATTGTAGTACAGCATGGTACCCAGCGACGCAGCGAAGCCGGTTGGGCAAAGCAAGTTTCTGATGTTCGCTCAGGCAAGTATGGTAAAATGGTAGTTTCACATGGATTTGCCTGCAAGCCACGCGAAGGTATTGGATTTGAGGCTAATTCAACCCCACCTGATTACCTGGACTGGAACATCTGGAAAGGTCCGGCAGAAATTGATAATTTCCATAAGAACCTGGTTCATTACAACTGGCATTGGTTCTGGCAAACAGGAAATGGAGAAATGAATAACCAGGGAACTCATCAGCTTGATGTGGCATACTGGGCGCTTGACGAAGATGTTGTGAATACACATCCTGTCCGGGTAATGGCACTGGGTGGAAGGTTCTCATGGGAAGATCAGGGCGAAACTCCAAATACCATGTTTGCAATTGCAGAATTTAAAAACGGACAACAGGTTTTCTTCAATGTCAGGAATGTTAACCATGAAGGATACAAGAGAGAAGTTACAAACCGCTTTTATTTTGAAGATGGTGGCAAACTGGTTGACGGGGAATATATTTCCCACAACGGAAGCCAACCCCGCGATGTCAAGATTAAAGAGGTAGAGATCAGGCCGGGAGGAGCATTTGGCAGTTTTATTAACGCATGCCGTGCCAACGATCCCGCAATGGCAAATGGAAATATGGCTGATGCGCATTACAGCACAACAATGGGACACCTGATGAATAATTCATTACGACTGGGTAAAAAAGTTCCTTTTAATGCCAAAGCAGGTAAGTTTGGTGACAATAAACTGGCTTACGAAGAATATATGAATATACACGCTATTGCCCGTGATGGAATGGGTGTTCCGGAAGACAAAGCCGAATATATAGTTGGACCATGGCTGGAATTTGATGGTGAAACCGAAAAATTTGTAGGCAAGAATTCAAAAGAAGCCAACCAATTACTTGCAGATCCACGCAGGTCTGAATTTGACATACCTTCACCAGAATCAGTATAAAAGAATAAACTGGAGACTGGGGCACTAAAATCACCTGGTTTACCACCCTGGTAAAACAAGCCAGGGTGGAGTCAGATTTTCAATGCTTGACTGCCCCAATGCCCTTGCATGGACAGTAACTACAGGCTTCCACCTGCACGTGATAAACTGGTTGTTCACCTTACCATTAACCGTGAAAAAAAACAGGATGAGTTCCTTGAAGAAATTCGTCAATTCCTCGATGACCTTCAAAATGAATTGAAAACTCTTTCTAGCCCGGCAGATTAATCCGGCCAATATACCTGGTCTGAGGATATCGACTAATTGTTTTTAAGATACATGCACCCATGCTAAAAGTTCTTGAGCACCCACTTATTACCCACAAATTAACCCAGCTCAGACGCAGGGAAACCTGTACCAAGGATTTCAGGCATTTACTGAATGAGATCGCGGGACTGATGGCTTATGAGATAACAGCTGATATTCCACTCCGGGAAGTAACTGTACAGACCCCTGTAGGACCCTGTGAAACAAATGAAGTGATCCATGAAATCGTTCTTGTGCCAATTTTGCGTGCGGGACTGGGAATGGTAGATGGGATCAGTCGGATGGTCCCAACTGCCAAAGTGGGTCATATTGGACTTTACCGTAATGAAGAAACCCTGGAGCCTGTCACCTATTATGCCAAATTCCCAGGTAATATGCCCGAATCCATTATCATGGTACTAGATCCGATGCTCGCAACAGGAGGGTCTGCCAGCGCAGCAATTTCCGAACTAAAAAAACAGGGAGCTACAATATTAAAACTAGTTTGTATCGTTGCTGCTCCCGAAGGTGTAAAGCGTATGGAAGAAGATCATCCGGATGTGGAAATAATTATTGCTGCGCTTGACGATGGACTGAATGAGAAGGGTTACATAGTCCCCGGACTTGGAGATGCAGGTGACAGATTATTCGGAACAAAATAGGACTCAGGAATACAGGACTACCTCGTTCTTTAACTGGTTTGCACTCAGAATATAGTCCTTTGAATCAAAAGTGAAAACCTGTGTCTGGGTGGTTCCCGTAACTTCTTCGATCACCTTTCGGTCGACTTTGCCTGCCATTAAATTCTGAACAACAAATGCTTCCAATGCCAATGATCCACTACGATTACCCACAACTATGGTAGGTTCTGATTTATAAATTCCGGCACTGAGTCCATGTCCAAAAGACAATTCGTCACTGAACTTCTTCTCCCAGTTCGCCCCGTCCTTCTTATAAATATTTAATGTGTTTCCGTGAAAAGGTTCAATGGTGATGAGTTCTTCCTTTCCATCCCCGTCAATATCAACGAAAGTCATTTCACTCACCTCACTGAAAAACATTTGATTAACCCTCCAGTCATCGCCATCTTTCTCAATATAGAAAATGCCCTGTTCTCCACAAACACAGATCACTTCTGATCCATTCATTATGGTCTTACACATCCCATGGTTTTTCACAATTGAGCTGTCTATTATCGTAGATTTCCACTTCCTGTACTCACAATGATCCAGGTCAATGACGTGAATTTCTCCTGGCTGGGACCAGTCTGCCGGATCATCTTTATGTTTACTAACTGTAGCTGCAACCAGAAAGTGCTTTCCATCCACAGTTAAAGTTTCACACCGATGTACGAAAGGTAAGGCGAATGCCATTCCTGATTCCCAGTTTGTCTCCATCCTGGTATGCAGGAAGATCCCTGCATCCTTACCTGCAAAAGGTGGAAAGAATCCCATAATACTAATATTAAGATCCGGCTTCCCGGGTACCGGAATAAAACTCATCATTCCACCCGGCTGCCGGAGAATGGGACTTGATTCACCATTTACCAGATTGTAGACGCTGACCTCATCTTTGGTTTCAGACCCGGCTCCAATAAAAAAACCGTCATTATTTTGAAATGCATTGGCAGTATAGACTGCCTCAATATCGAGTATTTTTTTCCGTTTATACATGATCGCTATTCTGGAAGTGTTGAAATAATGTCCTTTAAAAAGTTTTCATGACTGAAGTTCTTCGAACTGAAACCCAACCTCACAACAACTAAATTTTTCGAGGGAATAATAAAAATACGCTGGCCGAGGAATCCGTTTGCAGAATACACATCATCCGGCAATCCTTGGTAGCTTATTTCCGGATCAGGATCATCAAGCCAGAAATTGACACCATATTCACCATTCGCATTTGCAGCAGGAGCTTCCTGCCTGGTAAAGTCCACCCAACCGTAAGGCAGAACAGTATCGTTTAAAAATACTCCGTTATTCTGATAGAGCAATCCAAACCTGGCATAATCTCTTGCTGTACCGTAGCTGTATGATGAAGAAACAAAATTACCCGAAGCATCTGTTTCAATTGTTGTATTCAGTATTCCGATACGGTGCAGTAGATACTTATATGGAAATTCATAATACCCCCTATCCTCCTCAAATGTCTTTCGGATCAATCCGGAAACCAGGTTTGCATCACCGGATGAATAGTAATAGTGGGACCCGGGTGTATGTTCAATCGGCCTGCTAACAACAAAATCAAACATATTGCTGCTTTGCATTAACATTATCGTAGCCTCTGAAATGGTGAAATAATTCTCAACCCATGTCAATCCACTGCTCATATGAAGAAGATCTTCCATAGTAATTTTCCCTCGCTCATCATCCTTCCATTCAGGAATATCCACCGGGGCTTTTATATCAATTTCCCCCTTTCCTGCCAGAATACCCACCAGGGCAGATGTAATAGATTTGGTCATTGACCAGCCATGAAACTCTGTTTGGTAATCATATCCATTAAGATATTCCTCTGCAACAAGTTCTCCATCATAAACTACAACTACGGCGAGTGTCTTTTTGAAAGGCTCAGCACCCGGGGGATCAATCGCATTGCTGACAAATGCTTGCAGTTCTGTATAATCTACTCCTTCCGGCCTGGATTCAGTCAGTATATCACCAAGAGGCCATGGAACGGTATCCTGGCTATACCCCGGATCAGGTATCTGGAAAGATGCTTCCCTGAGTTGTTCTTCCGGGATATCAAGAACAAGCACGGATCCGAGTCCCTCTCTAAAAACAGCCTTTCGTTTTGCAAGCCCGAATACTTTTGCAGTAACTGATTTCTCCTCATAATTTACCACTGTCTTAGCCAGGCTGATGGGAAAAAAGGAGAGATCTTCAGCATATACCCTATCCGGATCTTTTCCAGCGATAAAAACACTTGAGCACATTCCTTTGGCTGCAAATGCAGTAATGATTGGTACCCGTGGCCAGGCGTAGATTACGACGAATACCAGGATTCCAATCAGAATGATGTAAAGCAGGCGGATCAGTAGTTTTTTCATGCTCGGATTATTAACCTGGTAAATATGTTTGATTAAAATAATTGATTTGATTCAGACCCCAAAATCAGCATGTTTATCCGGAATAAATCAAGCCAATAACAGGTCAGTTCAGCAGTTCATACCTTTGGTACATATTTGTTTTTAAAGACTCGTTACTTTCATAGACTTTTTTTAAAGCCTCCTTGTAAAGAGGATGGTCATGAACAATTTTATAGGTATCCATGTTGGGCCAGTTTCCACGGATAAGATATCTCATATACGGAACAGTATCGGCCTGGACCTTCCAGATAGTATAACCAGCTCCCGCATAACCAAGGCTGTCAACAATAATGGTATTGACCTCTTTAAATAATTGCATGAGATCTGCCTCCGGGAGTCCCCCAAGGGAATCTATAAAAGACAGGCTGTTTAATTCGAAAACCGGATGTTCGAACTGTTCTACAGGTTCAGATGCAGGATTACAGGCAAATAAAACGATGATGCTGACTAGAAAGATGAAAAGCATTAAGTTTCTCATTGTTAATCAATTTAGTTACTGTGAGCTAAATCGAAGTTATGAAACATTTGCTGATAAATCTATTTCCTTCGTCAAAATCCATTTACTACCTTTGGCTTCTGCTAAATATCACCATGGATACAATGGATCAAAGCGAGAAGAGAAAATGGAGACCGCTTGAAAGAATGTTCAACGAAGTACCGGGCCGGTATGACCTTTTGAACAGGATTATTACCCTGAGACTTGATGAACGCTGGAGAAAAAAGGCTGTCCGGGAATGCCTGGATGGCAACCCGGATTCTATTCTTGATCTCTGTACAGGAACCGGTGACCTGGTACTACGGATGGCTGCCAATGTTAACGGTGAGACCAGCGTTCATGCCCTTGATTATAGTGAACCGATGCTAAAAGTCGCCCGGAAAAAAGCAGATAAAAAAGGACTTGGCAAGATTGAGTTTGTTCATGGTGATGCCGCAGACATGCCCTATGAAACAGAAACTCATGATGCTATTGGAATAGGTTTTGCCTTCCGGAACCTTACCTATAAAAATCCTGACCGTGATATTTTTCTTGGTGAAATTTACCGGGTATTAAAAACAGATGGTAGATTTGTTATTATTGAAAGTAGCCAGCCTTCCGGAAAGGTTTTAAAGGTACTGTTCCGGTTTTACCTCAGGGTATTTGTTGCGGGACTAGGGGGGATGATTTCGGGACACATGGGAGCATACCGCTACCTGGCCGCCTCTGCCCGGAACTTCTACACACCAGATGAGGTAAGGAAGTTGCTTCTCAGTGCTGGCTTCAAAAAGGTAATACATAAATCCCTCAGCGGGGGAATAGCGGGACTCACGGTTGCAATTAAATAGAAGATCTCTCGATGGATCCGAAGTCAGAACATAATAGATTAGTTTATTTTTTCATTTTTACCCTGGCTGTTCTGGCACACCTTACAGGACTATTGAACGAGCTTTTCATTTCTGATTCGGCGCTGTATGCCAGTATCGCCAAAGAAATGGCCATTAGTAACAATTTTCTTGAGCTGACTTATGATGGGGTGGACTGGCTGGATAAGCCCCATCTCCAATTCTGGATCACAGCGCTCAGTTTTAAGATTCTCGGCATCAATGCTTTCGCGTATAAACTGCCGGCAATACTCTTTACCTTTCTTGCCTTTTTCTATACATACAAATTTGCAAGAGAACTCTACAACCGGGAAACAGCCCTTCTTGCAGTCCTGATCCTGGCAACGGCTGAGCATCTTGTAATCTCCAATAACGATGTTCGTGCAGAACCCTACCTTACGGGACTGATAATAGCAAGTATCTACCACTATTACAGGATGCTACGTGAATTCAGGTTCAGCCACCTGCTTCTGGCATCTTTTTTTGGAGGAATGGCCGTTATGACCAAGGGACTCTTCACACTGATCCCGATTATCGGGGCAGTTGGAGGTGAACTGATCATAAAACGCAATTGGAAAGATCTTCTCAGCTGGAAATGGATTCTTAGCCTGGGACTCATTGTTTTGTTTGTAAGTCCCGAGTTATACACCCTTTACTTCCAGTTTGACAGCCATCCTGAAAAGATTATTTTCGGTAGTACGGGAGTCTCGGGAATCCGGTTCTTTTTATGGGACAGCCAGGTGGGAAGATTTTTCAATACCGGTCCCATAACAGGCAATGGAGATCCGTTTTTCTTTTTGCATACCCTGATCTGGGCTTTTCTTCCCTGGGCGATTCTGATGTATTATTCCCTTTACAGGAAGATCAGGAACAACCTGCCCCGCCTTGATAAAGGCCAGGAGTTTTACACCCTCGCCGGAATAATAGTTACTCTGCTGCTATTTTCACTTTCCAGCTTCCAGCTCCCCCATTACACGAATGTTATATTTCCGCTGCTGGCGATAATTACGGCAGGCTTTATTCAAAAGAAATTTACCAGGCGGGAAAGCAGATTTTACACCATCAGCCAGTGGTCAAACATCTTTATAATACTTGTCTTACTGCTTGTTGTACAGTTTCTATTTAAACCCGGGAGGATAACTATAATAGCAACAGGTGGGTTCCTCCTGACATCTGCGGCTGTTTTCCTGGTAATCCGATCCGGTCAAACCAATAAAATGAAGGTTTTCTACTATGCCTGCCTTGCATCTATCCTGTTAAACTTCTATCTCAACCTGGTTTTCTATCCAAAACTCCTTGAATACCAATCGGGAATTAAAGCTGCAGAGTATGCCAACCTGAATTATCCCGGGGAAAAAATCAAAACACTCGGAGTACTTTCATTTACTATTCATTTTTATGCCGAGGCTCAGACTCGCGATATGCAAAGTATGGAGGATATTATCCAAAGGAATACGGATTCGGATTTTCTGCTTTTTACAAGGGAATCATACCTCGACAGCCTTGACATTCATCATTGTAATTACGTTGTTCTCGAGTCATTCGACCATTACCACACCACAATGGTTACCGGCACCTTCCTTAACCAAGACACCAGGCAGGAGGCACTGCAGAAGCGATACCTGCTTTCAGTCCGGCTGCCGGACTGAAAAACAGCATTAATCTGCCGGGAACACCTCACTATTTATTTTATTATCTTGGAGAAAATACCAACCTGCCACCATGAAAAAAAGACTTGACTGAAGGTCCTTTATTAAAAGTACATCAATGGGTGCAATGGCCACCCCCTTCATCGTCCAGGGAAAACAAACGCATGATGAGACAGGCCAGGAATACGGAAACGGTAATAATGAAAAGATGATCGGGAAGGCAATCAAAGGATTCGACCGGAAAAAGATCTTCATCAATACCAAAATACTCACAGAAACAGGTGAGTATAAAAGCAAGCAGGATGTTCTCGACAGGGCCAGAAAAGCCCTTGAAAGGCTGGACACGGACTATATCGAGCATTATGCTTCAGTGCAGAAACAACACGGATACTTAAGGATGAGGCCTTTCATGGAGCAATGGATCAGCCTGGTATCTCCCCCCCGAGGAAGATCTGGAGGCAGTTCTGATGGCTGCTGTCGATGACGGCAGGTTTGATGTATTCCTGATGACCTACAATTTCGTGAACCGGGAAAAAGCTGAGCGGGTTCTTCGTGCCTGTGCTGAGAAGAATGTCAGAACGACCATTATGACGTCGAATCCCATGATCACATTCAAAGCCATAGAAGGTGCTATACAGAGTATGGAAGAAACCGACAAAAGAGTCGATGATACTTTAATGGACTGGCATTCCCGGCTTGTGGAGGAAACAACCCTTGCCAAAAATTTCTTCGGCAAGTATGGCTACAAGGATGAGGATGAAGAAATGTTAAAAGCATCAACGACATAGAAAACTGGTGCTCCAATTCAGGACAAACACTCACTCAGGAACAAACTTCCCTTATTGATTTATACCGCCATAAGTTTGGGAACCTTAACTGCCGCTTCGGATGTCGTGAATGCGCCGGCTCCTGTCCTCATAATGTTAAGGTCAGCGATATCATGCGCTATAATTATTATTTCCAGAACAAGGGACAGGAGAAATATGCGATGGAAAAATATGCCAGCCTTGGTAATCACCGGGCAGCTGAATGCCTTAATTGTCCGGGACACTGTGAAGATGCCTGTCAGTATGGAGTGCTTGCGAGACCCATGCTTGCCCTGGCTCATGAAAACCTGGGCACAAGGTCATGACTTCCTTGCCAATCCTTTAAACCAGGTATAAAAAAAAGTCCCTTCCGGATCCAGAGACAGGTTATGGATATCTCTTAATCCTTCTGCCCAAACAAGCTTATCGACCAGTCCCGAATCCAGAACACGTGATTCGGACGACAATACCATGGGGGCTATTATTTTATTAATAACTCCGTCAAGAAGTTCCGGTGTGGACTGATCAGCATATACCGGGCGAGGTTCTACATATTCAATTTCCAAACCGCTCTTCAAGAGCAGGGGATATAAGCGCCTTCCAATATCCGGATCGTGTCCGAGCTCCCGTTGTGACCTGACCAGACCTTCCCAGGCTGCTCTTGATGCGGGTGTCTCCGGTGTCCAGAATCCTGATCCATGATCCCCTTCTATCAGGGTCAATGTTCCGCCAGGTTTTATCAAAGTGGCCAGAATATCAAGTGCCAATTCAGGAGCTGGTAAATGCTCAAGCACAAAACAAACAAAGACATGGTCAAAACTTTCAGGCTCTAAGGAAAGTGAAAATATATCCTCCTGCCGGAATATTGCATTGGTGATACCTGCTTTTTGTGATTCTTTTTCAGCAGTTTGAAGAGACTCTGCTGAAATATCAATACAGGTGAAATGTGCATCAGGATTTCTTCTGCACAAGATTTGTGTTTGTCCACCCACTCCACACCCCGCTTCAAGTACCCTGGTCCCAGACTCGTAGATTGTGTCAGAGTGGAGCAGATCTTCCAGAATCAGGGATTGTTCCAGAAGCCGCCTGGTTTCCCGGACCGAATAACCATGAACGTATGCCATTGGGTGTAAAAAATTATTCTGATTTCATAATCTCCATAGCCTCCTTCTCGGCCCATTCACAAATGGCCGCAATTTCCTGGGGACTGAGGGCTGCGTGGTGGTGAATCAGTAAATAGCTTTTCAGGGGCATAACTCCATCCGAGCATTCCTCGCAAATATTATCAAGCAGGGAAATTTTTTTGGCCTTGTCAATAATCCCCCAGGAAGAGAAATTCAGGTGGGCCTTCCCTTCAACTATATGTTTATTTAAATACCAGGATACAGGAGCGATGCTTGCGTACCACGGGTACTTGGTATAGTTGGAATGACAATCATAACAGGAATTCAGAAATATCCTGGCGAGTGTATCAGGCACCTGCGATACCTGGATAAAATCATCATGGGTATCGATATCACCAAGGTTTTTCTCCGGTCGAAAAAACTGGATCAGTATCAACACAAGGAGGGTAAATCCCAGAATAGCGTATACCTTACGCATTATTCCATCAGTTTTGCGGTCTCCTCCTTAGTCCACTTCATAATCTTTTCCTTGTCTTCTGCAGAGGGAGCCTTATCAGGATTTTTATTGAGGAACTTCTCCGGAGGCATTTTGCCTTCTTCCAATACCTCATGAATCTCATTAAACAAGCTGACCTTTTTCGTTGCTTTATATTCATCCCATTTTTTAAAATCCAGTGCTTTTACAGCATCTTCAGCTCTCGCCCCTGTGGAGTGGCAGCCGTAGCAGGAATTACTCAGGATTGTATTAACATCCTCCGGAATTGAAGGTCCCTTCTGAATATCCTTCCATGACAGCAATGTAACCGCCAGGACCAACATGATCCCAGGCAGTAAAATCCAAAATCTTGTTTTCATAACAAAGAGATTAATTAGTATTTACAGATCGTAATATAGTTAAAATATCAATATCTGTGGATACCAATCAGTCAGACCTTATTCATATCTGTGGGAGTCAACAGGCTTCTGCCTGGCCGCCATAAGAAAATAGTTTTTTCTCATTTTTCTGATGTATTATTAAACCCTTTTCATGATGCATAGTCTAATATAAGCTAATGAAATTTATCCGAGAGTCAAGATTAATTGTCCTGAACTTGCAGATCAATGAACTCAATTGAAAACATTTTGTATTTTTATACGTAGAAAAGTCAAATATTAAATTCAAAAAGAATGAAACGTAAAATCTCAATTTTCACATTTGTTTCGATGCTTGTTTTTTCATTTACTTCCTGCAACCTGAATGAAAAGACAGCACCTCTTCCCGATAATGTAGACCTCGCGGTCGAAGAAGTATTTGCATCTGACCTGATGGAAGATGTTTTCGCAGAGACCTTTGATATTATCTTCGATTTCTCCGAGTATGGATTTTTTAAATCAGAAGATGACAATGACTGGCCTGATTGCAGGGTGAAAACGATTGAAAGGCCGGATGGTGAAAGGTGGCCAAAGGTTGTGACGCTGGACTTCGGTGATGGTTGCGAAGATAAAAACGAGAATGTTCGCAAGGGTAAAATTATTATTACCATCAGAGGTAGATTCAAGGAAAAAGGATCTACCCGCAGTGTGACTTTCGAAGATTATTATATAAACAATAATCGTATTGAAGGGACAAAACTTATAACCAATACCGGAAGGGAAGACGGATTCCTTGTTTTCAGCATTGAGCTTGAAAAAGCGAAAATCCTCACAGAAGATGGTATTGAGATTAAAAGAAACGCCAGTAAAACCCGTGTCTGGATAGAAGGCGAAGAAACCCCCACGAAATGGGATAATGTATTCCTTATTAACGGTACTGCCGAAAAGATAAATAAGGATGGTGTACAGATAAACAAAACCATTACAGACCTCCTGCGTGCAAAAGACTGCCGCTGGCCTGTTTCAGGTACTGTTGAGATTACCACTGACAGTGATCGCCCGCTTGCAGTTCTTGATTATGGAGACGGTGAGTGTGACAATTGGGCCTCCGTTACAATAGGCGAAGGCGATGCAGCAGAAACATGGATTGTCGACCTGAAAAAAAGAGGCAAGAAATGGAAAAGACAGGATGATGACGATGGTGTTGAGAAGGACGGCAACTAGGCATTAATATGCCGTTCGGCGTGGTAGGAGGAGCGGACCAGGGGACTGCTTTCTACGAATTTGAATCCCATCTCCAGCCCTGCCGCTTGGTATTCCTTAAATTTTTCAGGGTGGATGTATTCCTTTACGGGATAATTGATGAGTGTAGGCTGAAGGTATTGTCCTATTGTAAGGACCCTGCATCCTGCGTTTCTAAGGTCATTCATCGTCTCCAATACCTCTTCTTCAGTCTCCCCAAGTCCTAGCATGATCCCTGATTTGGATATTACATTCTTCGAGCTGATATAACGAACAACCTCAAGACTGGT
The DNA here is from genome assembly GCA_011053095.1 of Bacteroides sp. Taxonomy (GTDB): domain Bacteria; phylum Bacteroidota; class Bacteroidia; order Bacteroidales; family SM23-62; genus SM23-62. Next base: position 18,823 of record DRHS01000140.1, on the reverse strand, counting down.
GTCATAACGATTAAGGCTTCTTATACGCGGTGTGAGCCGACGGACCGTTTCAAGGTTGTGTGAAATTACTTCCGGGCCAGCATCGATTACAATCTGTACCTGGTCGAGATTACCCCTGAAATCAGGGATAAGTGTCTCAAGGGTGACTGAAGGATTTATTGTTTTCACTGTTCTGATAGTTTCAGCCCAGAAAGAAGCGCCCCCGTCATCAAGGTCATCCCGGTCAACGGAGGTTAATACGCAATGCTTAACATCCATGGTTTTAATTGAATCTGCCAGCCTTGCGGGCTCTTCCCAGTCAACTTCATTTGGTTTTCCGCTCTTGACCGCACAAAATTTGCAGGCCCTTGTACAGATCTCTCCTAATATCATAAAAGTCGCGGTCCCCGCATTCCAGCACTCCCCTATATTAGGACAATTGCCGCTTTTGCAAATGGTATTCAGTTTGTTGTTTACCGAAAGGTTCTTTAATCGGCTATAGTTTACTCCCTCAGGACGCTCCATTCGGAACCAGTCCGGCAATCGCTTTGTTTTTACTTTTTCGTTCATCTCCTAATATTCCCCGGGCTTCGTGTGCAAAATCGAAGCAAAATTACCTTTTTATTTTGAATCATTCTAAAAAATAAAAATAGGCCTTCTATATACTTGAATACCACCCGAAGCTTTCCCTTTTTGTCCAGACAAATCCGGCATTCTGCCCTACCTGGTTGCTGCTGCGAGGAATTTAGATTGATTCTCTACATCTCTTTTATTAACTTTAATAGTTCTAAATATTTCAATCCCAAAACCCCAAACCAGTGAAATACTCTCACATTTTCACCTCGTTGCTTTTCCTTCTTATTACCAGCATGACAATTTCTACGCAAGCTCAGACTCGTATCTATGTTGACCAGGATGCTCCCGATCCCGGGCATGACGGAACTTCCTGGGACAATGCCTTTACAACCCTGGCTGAAGCCCTGAAAAATGCAGGGACCGGAGACACGGTATGGGTTGCCGAAGGAGTATATAAGCCGGAATATACAAGGGAAGGATCATGGGCAATAGCAAGCTTTCTCGCTACTTTTTCGCTTCCAAATCATATCGTTCTGCTGGGAGGATTCTCTGGTACAGAAACTGCAGATACGCAGCGAGACTGGAGAGCCAATCCCTGTATCCTCAGCGGTGATATTGGTGTTGCAGACCAGAGGGACGATAATGTCTGCCATGTAATCTTTAATCCAGACACAGCCTTTGTGGATGGTTTCATCATTCAGGATGGATATGGAGAAGCACACAATGTAGATTATGACTATGGTGCGGGTATCTATAACGACGGAAAACTGATTATAAACGATTGCATTATCCGGGATAACTATTGCCGCTATGGTGGAGGCGTTTTCTGCAATGATGACAGTTACCTTGAGATGAACCGGTGCCTGGTCTATGGAAATGAAGCATTTTACGATGGATTGGGTGGAAGTGGAGAATCCGGAGGCATCGGCCTGCAAAACATTAATTATGCCCTTATCAATCAATCAACCATATATGGAAATTCAGCCATATGGGGGGATTACGGGATAAAAACATTCGGCACAACTCCAGCTATTGTAAACAGCTCAATAATATGGGAAGATGCGTTCCTGAACACCACCATAAGTTATAGCTGTTCGCAAGGGATAACAGGCGCATCCAATATTGATGCCGATCCGCAACTGTCAGATCCGGAAGTCGGAGATCTCAGCCTTCAGAGGGGATCTCCCTGTATCAATACCGGAGATATTGGCCACCCTGATGATCCCGATGGAACCCGGGCTGATATTGGGGCAGAGATCTACGAGCACGACACCATCGATTTTGGGATTATGTCATTCGACCACTGGACAGATGGGTTCACAACTGGTTTGCAGGATGTTACAGTTACTCTAAAAAGCTTTGGTACTGAAACAATTACAGACGCAACTATCGGTTGGGAAATAGACGGTGTTGAACAAACCGGTTTTAATTGGACCGGCAGCCTTGGATTGTATAAAGAGAAAGATTCCATTGTAATCGGCACATTTGATTTTTTCCATGAATACCATACCCTGGAGGCATGGGTCCTGGATCCGAACAGCAAAACCGACGAATACCCCGAAAACGATACCCTGGAAGCTACAAAATTTGCTTGTGACAGTGTGCTGAACAATTCCTATGTACTCGGCACCACCGGCGCCTACCCTACTTTCAACGATGCATTAGATGCACTTTGCAATTGCGGGATCTCCGGTCCCACTACCTTTCTTGTTGAAGATGGAGTTTACAATGAGCAAGTCAGGATCAGGGAAATAGAGGGTGCCGGACCGATGGACAGCATTGTGTTCCGTTCACAGAGCAGTGACAGCAGCCAGGTAGTACTAAGCTATACACCGGTGGACCAATCCAAGCCTTATACACTCCGACTTGACAGTGCCGACTATATTACTTTCCAGGGTATGACCATTGAATCAAGGGATTCTGCCTGGGGACATGCCATTGAGATAGGGAACGGAGCCATTGGGAACAATCTCCTTAACAATGTAATTACAGGTGATACACTTACTGACAAGCTCCTTTACCTGGATTATACAGACTCAACGGTCTATGGACTCAATATCCTTAATAACCATTTCCTGCTTGGGCGTTATGCCATTTTATTGCATGCAGATTTTTCCAACAAACGAATGAAAGGGATACGGATAGAGAATAACCTGATCGAAGATTATTACAATGGAGCTATTTCACTGGAGCATGCCATCGCCCCACTTATTAAAGACAATGTAATACGATGCAATCTGACTGAATCTGCTCTCAGCCATCTGATTCGCTTACATTTTGTATCAGACCGGGCTATAATCAGCGGGAACATAATTTCAAGGGCGAATTCAAGCAACAATTCCGATGCGATACTTTTTACCAGCAGCGGTTCAACCACAGGAAATGAGATGCTAATATTCAACAATTCCATCTCCATCAAAAATGGGCGCTATTGTTTCGCCAGTTTTACGGGTGGTGAAATGAAAATCTATAATAACACTTTCCTTTCTTACGGGTTAGGTGGTACCCCCTTTTATGTGAATAATAACTCATATGAAATCTTTAACAACAGCTTTGTCAATCTTACCGGAGGAATAGTTGCCAACTACGGCTTTACTCCTCCTCCAACATCGGACTACAATAATTATTACACCAACGGGGATATTCTCATCCAGAATGGGACAGTGAAGCCGGGGACCCTCCAGGAATGGATAGATGCCAGCGGGGAGGACCAGCATTCGGTATCCTCCATTTCGGGATTTTTCGGGGAGGATGATCTTCATACTCTATCAGCAGATCTGGACAGTGCAGGAACACCACTTCCAGAGGTATTGGTCGATTTCGACGGAGAGGCAAGAAACGCAACACATCCCGATATAGGTGCGGATGAATATGATTATCCCGGAGCAATGAGAGGGGACTTCATCGTCGGCAGTTCGGATACTGCCGATTTTAAATCTGTTCTGGGGGCCCTAAACGCATTGTATATGCTGCATGTCGACAGTATTACGAATTTGTACCTGGAACCAGGAGATTACGAGGAACAGCTGCAAATCAACGCGATACCCGGTGCAACAAAAGACCTGCCGGTCAATTTCCTTTCCTTTTCAGGTGATAGTTCAGATACACGGATCACCTATCATGGTCAGCAAAATATCTATAATAATTACATTGTACATCTGAAGGGAGCCAGGTATACACATTTCAGAAACCTTGGATTCCGCACGGATAATGTGTCCAATTACCAGGGACTGATACTCCTGACTGATTCATGCGTGGATATTTCATTTACCGGTAACAATCTATTCGCACCTGAGAGATACTGGACCTTGTATAGCAAGCTAATATCCTCAACCGACTACAGAAATACCGGACTTGCATTCTCTGGAAATCATTTCCGGAATGGGATAAACGGGATAAACATCATTGCAGACCATTTACACTTCCACAAAAGCCTTGTAATATCTGACAATGTGTTTATTAACCAGGTAGACGATGCCATTGGCTTATCACGTGTCAATGGACCTCTCATGTACCGAAACCGTGTCTATACCCTCCCCGGCTATTCAGGAGGCGGGGGTGCTGCACGTGGCATATCCATAGTGAATGCATATAAAGATGAGCTATACAAGCCAATGATATTCAACAATATCATCCACCTGCAGGGTGATGCTCCCGGATATCCCTTATATATTTCAGGTTCAGATAGTATTATGATCCTCCATAACACAATATATACCAGCAATAGCCCTCTTAAAATCGAAAATTCCAGTGGCATTATTGCCAATAACATCCTGAATTCCGTAGCCAGGAATACTCCGGTTGTTGTTGATGATACCGCCAATCTTGAAATGATCTACAATGCTTATTATATAGATGATATGTTTGAATGGGAGGTCGCATTTGACAGGATGGACTCTACATCTGTGGAAGCAAAACCCATGTTTCTTGACCTGGATGGACTCGTACCATCAAGTCCATTTCTAAATAACAGTGGAAAATATTTCGAAGAAGCGAATTATGATATCAATGGTGTAAGCCGGTTGGGGGATACGGACATGGGTTCAACTAACTTCGAGGCTATCTATAAAGTTCCTTTCAACGATACCTCGGCCTGTTTTGGCTCAACAATTGTTCTGGATGCGGGGGAAGGCTTCGATAGTTATAACTGGTCTAACGATTCAGTAGAACAGACCTTTACCGTGGTTCCGGAATTGTTTGTCCCAGGTCAAAAAAGTTTCTACATAACATCGTCTTTCAGGGGAAATGAATACGAAGATACAGTACGTGTCTGGTTGTCATTACCGGTAGTGGATCTTGGAGCTGACATCTCCAACTGTGCTGATGATACTGCTTACCTGGATGCCGGTCCTGGTTTTAAATGGTACGACTGGAATGGAAGCTCACAGGATGGTCAACAGATATTCAAAACCACTGTGAGTGTCTACACGGATAATAACTGGCCGGTCACTGTTACAGATTCATTTGGCTGCACCGCAACCGATACGGTTCTGGTACATTATAAAATGCTGCCTCAATATATTGGGATAGTCCAGGCCTTAAGTGGTTCCGGGGCATACATGGAGGCAAATGCTTCAAATGATGTGATCCAATATCAATGGTACACCGGCGGTGAACCAATCAATGGTGCAACGGCTAATGTATATGTGGCATCGACAGACGGATATTATAGCGTAGAAGGAACAACTGCTGAAGGATGCAGCTTGCTATCAGATTCTGCAAGGGTCCTGGGAGTCTGGGTGGATGATACTTACAGGGATTCACCTGGACTGTTCAGCATATACCCCAATCCAGGAGAATCAATTGTCTACCTCAAATTTAATGCATCCTCTCCCTTCAGCGAATTAAGTGTGATTGACGTCAACGGAAGAACAGTATTAAGTCGTGAGGATAATTTGCTGAATCCAGGCGATGAAATTGAACTTAACCTCTCAAATCTATCACCGGGTATATACAATATCTGCATGAAAACTGAAACAAAAACTGAAAACAGAAAACTGATCCTGAAATAGATTAATACTGCATATTATTAAATGTATCCGGAATCCAGGAGCTAATATAAGATAGACTCAGGAATAATTCGTAAATTTGATCCTTTCTAAGTAATACGATTCAATAGTCTCATTTTCAACAATTTAATCACATAAATATGTCCGGATTAAAGCTCGATTTATCAAATGTATATTCTTTTGTTTCAGAGGAAACAATACTAGGTTATAAGGACGAAGCCAATGCTCATCAGAAAGCTCTGTACGAAAAGACAGGAGCAGGATCAGATTTCCTAGGATGGGTGGAATTGCCATCAGAGATATCAGAAGATCATATAAAGGATATTGAAAACTCCGCGACTTTACTTCGCAGCAAGGTTGAGGTTATTGTTGTAGTCGGTATCGGGGGATCCTATCTCGGCTCCAAGGCTATCATTACAGCACTTGGGGGAAATTTTGATGAATTTGATGAAAGTACCCCTAAGATTGTTTTCGCGGGACAAAATATTGGCGAAGACTACCTGAATGAGCTTTTGGGTATCCTTGATAAGAGGAGCTTTGCAGTAATAGTCATATCGAAATCCGGAACAACAACAGAACCTGCACTGGCATTCCGTCTGCTGAAAAACCAGCTTGAAGAGAAAGTTGGGACCGAAAATGCGAAGGAACTCATAATTGCCATAACGGATAAAGCCAGGGGAGCTCTGAGGCAACTGGCAGATCAGTCCGGCTACAAAACCTTCATTATTCCGGATGACGCCGGAGGGAGGTATTCTGTTCTGACTCCTGTTGGACTACTTCCCATAGCATGTGCGGGTTATGATATCCGGAAGTTTATTGAAGGAGCGAAGGCATTCCAGCAAAAAAACACCGGCCTGGATATACCATTTGAGAGCAATCCATCAGCCCTGTATGCAGCTGCAAGGAATGCACTTTACAGGACCGGAAAGACCACAGAGATCTTGGCCAATTATGACAGCAGGCTGATCTACTTTTCTGAATGGTGGAAGCAGCTTTATGGGGAGAGTGAAGGAAAAGAAAATAAGGGAATTTTTCCGGCAAGCGTGAATTTCACAGCCGATCTGCACAGCATGGGACAATATATCCAGGAAGGTGAAAGAAATCTACTTGAGACGGTTCTATCTGTTGAAAAACCAGACAGCTCTCTCAGCATACCTGAAGACCAGGAAAATCTCGATGGACTGAATTTCCTTGCCGGAAAACGAATCGACGAGGTTAATAAAATGGCCGAACTGGGTACCCTACTTGCCCATGTTGACGGAGGAGTTCCCAATATCCGTATCGAGATTCCGAAGATCAATGAGTTTCACCTTGGTGAACTGGTGTATTTCTTTGAAAAGGCTTGCGCAATAAGTGGTTACATGCTCGGTGTCAATCCCTTTGACCAGCCCGGTGTGGAAGCCTACAAGAAGAATATGTTTGCACTGCTTGAAAAGCCAGGTTTCGAGGAAGAAACAAAAGCAATCAAAGAGCGGGTAAAAAAATAATCGGTAAATACTTCCCCTAAGGAATTCCAGATTAGGAAACTATTGATCTCGATCTCCCGGAGAGACTATCAGAAATTCATATTCATTGCGAATTCCATGGTGAATCCATCGTGGCCCGATAACTCTATGTACCTTGTCTGAGCCCTTAATTCTTCAATGTCTGTATCGAAGGGGATGGATTTAAGGGAAAGTAATGCCCCGGTTCCGGAGGTATTGCCCATTGGTATAATTTTTCCTTTTAGTTCCGGAGAAATCAGTCCGATCCTCATAGCGCTGTCCGGATTTATGTAATTGCCAAATCCACCTGCAAGAAAGACAGTATCAATATCATCAAGTTCCAATCCGGCTTCCTGCAGGAGGACTTTAATACCGGCAGCAATTGCAGATTTTGCCAGTTGCACCTCCCGTATATCCTGTTGGGTTATTGTAATTGCTGAGCCTGTATCAGTCTGGTCTTTTGCCACAACCTCAAAATCACTTTTCAGCAGGCCATCGGATTGTAATGACCCATTGTCAAGCATAACAGCGATCAAGTCAATCAGTCCCGATCCACAGATTCCTGAGGGACTCACATCCCCGATCACTGTGTACCCGTTCTGATCGTATGCGGAGATGGCACCATCCACCCCTCCCATTCCACAGGATATCCTTGCTCCTTCGAACGCGGGACCTGCAGCCGCCGAACAGCACAATATTCCTTCTGGGGTCCCAAGGGCCAGTTCCCCATTTGTGCCAATATCCAGGAACAGATAATTTATTCTGTCCTCATTCGGCCGGATGGAAGCAAGTCCTCCAACAATATCCGCCCCCACATATGCAGCAATGGAAGGCAGCAGCCGGACTTCCCCGTCAGGATGAGAATGAAGATTAAGATCTTTGCCCGTTATTACCTGAGAATCAGTAAATTTAGGTGTGAAAGGGGCAAGGGCAATTGACATCGGATCCGTCCCGGTCAGAAGATGTAGCATTGTTGTATTACCCGACACGGTGACCTTCACGATCTCATTCATGCTTATCCCTGCAAAAGTGACAAAATGATCAAGTTGTTCATTGATGGCTGCAATAATCACCCGCTGAAGTTCCTTAAGTCCATCTTCACTCTCCGTCGTATAGTTGATCCTGCTTATGACATCTCCACCGTACTGAGCCTGAGGATTCAACATAGCTCTTGTTGAAACGAGGGCTCCTGTTACCAGGTTTACAAAGTAAAACACGAGGCTGGTAGTACCCAGGTCCAGTGCCACTCCATGCGGATAGGCGGATAAATCAGATGTTGGTCCAGGATAAAAGGGTACCGGCCGGGTATGAGTATGCTGTTCCACCAGTATCCTGGCCTCTTTCCTGTCGGGAAGTACAATTTCTATTGGTTTGGATATGTAATACACACAGCTTGAAACAGAGCCCTCTCCCTTTAGCCAGACCTTGCACTTTCCACAGGTACCATTTCCACCGCATGGAGAATAGATCTCATATCCTTTTTCTCTCAGAACCTGGAGCAGGATAGTATTTTCTTCCGCTTCAACTGAATCGATCCGGTCATGATGATGAATTTTTAGTTTAACCATAAATTCGCAGACTACCTCTTCAAGGAAGTTTAGTTTCCTTCCGCAAATATATAAACCAATAGGCAAGTCCAACGAAAATCGCTCCACCAATAATATTTCCAATGGTCACTGGTAAAAGGTTACCGTTGAAAAAATTACCCCAGGTAAGGGATGCATATTTATCCGGGGAAACGTCAAGGTTAATGAAGAATTCTGTTCCACCCCATTTTTTAACAGCTATACCCATGGGAATGAAGTACATATTTGCCACACTGTGCTCAAATCCTGCGGCAACGAAAGCTGTAATGGGGAATATTATAGAGAGTATTTTACCATGAGTAGACTTTGCGCTCAGGCATAGCCATATGGCAAGACAAACCAGAATATTGCAAAGTATCCCAAGGGTGATGGCCTGAACAAATCCCAGCTGGCACTTCGCATTGGCTATGTCCATCATCTTCAATCCTACCAATCCTCCTCCAAAAAGATAGTGTCCTGAGAGAAAAATAAGCAGCACAACTGACAGGGCCCCGAACATGTTCCCTACATAGACAATAATCCAGTTTTTCAATACATCGGAGGTTTTGACCTTCTTGTTTGCCCAGGCCATGATCATCAGGTTATTGCCGGTAAACAGCTCGGCTCCCCCCACGACGACAAGGATTAGTCCCAGGCTAAAAGCTACACCTGCCAGCAGCCTGGTCACTCCATAATCCATTGTGGACCCTGTAATAACAACAATGGAGAATACTGCTCCAAAAGCGATAAAGGCACCCGCAAGCACTGCAAGTGCAGAGGTTGTCAATGGTCCTATCCGTGCTTTTGATACACCAATCTCCTCAGCCTTCCTTGCCATTTCAGGCGGAAGCAATGCAGCGTTGATATTCGTTTCCATTCAGGTTTTAATATGAATCCTTAGAATAGTCCGACTATATTTCCCTCAGCGTCTATGCTGATATTCTCGGAGGCCGGATGGGCCGGCAAACCGGGCATCCGCATAATATTTCCGGTAATCGGGACTACGAAACCAGCCCCTGATGCGATTTCAATCTCCCTTACAGTAACAATGAAGTCTTTCGGTCTCCCGAGTAATGCAGGGTTATCGGAAAGGGACTTCTGTGTTTTTGCAATACAAACAGGAAGTTTTTCGAGTCCGAGTGAAGCAATCTTTTTCAGGTCTTTTTTAGCCTGTGCGGTATATTCAACGTGTTCCGCACCGTAGATACGCGTAGCAACCGTTTCAATTTTTTTCTCCATACTCCAGTTCCAGTCGTACATCGGAGTGAATCTTGGCGGATTAGTCTCAACGACATCAATAACATGCTGAGCCAGTTCAAGGGCTCCTTCCCCTCCTTTCGCCCAGTTATCTGCAATTGCAAACTTCACACCAAGTTTTTTAGCCTTGTCTGATACTACCTTGATTTCTTCCTCTGAATCTGTTTCAAATCTGTTCAGGGCTATGACCGGGGTTACATTAAACTTTTTAATGTTCTCCAGGTGCTTTTCCAGGTTAGGAAGTCCCTTGAGCAGGGATTCACAATCCGGCACAGTAAGGTTTTTCAGGTCCGCTCCTCCATGGTATTTGAGTGCCCGGGTAGTGGTGGTTAATACAACAGCCTTGGGAGAAAGGCCGGAGCTCTGGCATTTAATATCAAAGAATTTCTCAGCCCCCAGATCAAAACCGAATCCAGCCTCAGTGACGGTATATTCAGAAAAACTCATACCCAGGCGGGTGGCTATTACAGAATTAGTTCCCTGTGCAATATTTGCAAACGGTCCCCCATGTATGATTGCCGGGTTACCTTCAATGGTCTGGACAAGGTTTGGTTTAATGGCATCTTTGAGCAGGGCTGCCATGGCTCCCTCTGCTTTCAGGTCTCGAGCAAAGACGGGCTCCTTGCTGAAAGTATAGCCCACAAAGATATTTCCAAGCCTATCCTTCAGGTTCTTCAGGTCATCGGCCAGGCAGAGGATTGCCATTATTTCAGAGGCAGCTGTAATATCAAAACCGGATTCCCTTGGAATTCCGGAGGTAGTACCCCCCAATCCGACAATAACTCTCCTCAGTGACCTGTCGTTCATGTCCACCACTCTCTTCCAGGAGATGGTACGCGGGTCAAGGTTAAGGGAATTCTCCTTACTCTGTATCTTATTATCGATTAATGCTGCGAGCAGGTTATGTGCTTTTTCAATGGCAGAAAAATCACCGGTAAAATGCAGGTTTATGTCCTCCATGGGTAGTACCTGGGACAACCCGCCACCTGTGGCTCCACCTTTTATACCAAATACAGGTCCCAGTGAGGGTTCACGGAGAACCACAGTTGTTTTCTTTCCAAGTTTGTTGAGTCCCTCAGACAAACCAATCGAGATTGTTGTCTTACCTTCTCCTGCCGGTGTTGGGGAAATGGCTGAAACCAGTATCAGGTTGCTTTTCTGAACCTTGTCCAGATCAATCAGGGATATCGGCAGTTTGGCCTTGTATTTACCATACATTTCGATAACATCCAGGTCAACTCCAAATTTCTTCGCAATATCGGTGATATGCTGAAGCTTTACTTTTTTAGCAATGTCAAGATCGTTCATTTTAATTATTATATGGTTGGAATTGTTATTGTTCTAGTTGAGTCCGGCTTCATTTATGATCCTTGGAACAACGGATTCCCAGCCTACCGACATGAGGTGGATTCCGTTAATACCCTGTTTCGATTTGATTGACCCGATAATATCGAGAGCTATCTCAATACCCAGTTCCTCGTACCCATCTTCACTGGCATTATCGAATCTTTTCAAAATCTGCCCGGGTACCCTGACCCCGGGAATTTTATCGTGCAGGTAATGGGCCATGCGCTTGCTCCTGATCGGGGTCACCCCTGCAAGAATATACACCTTATCAAGGATATTTCTTGCATCCAGTGCTTCAAGCCAGCGATCGAGTCCCTCAGGATCAAAAATCAGGTTGGTCTGAAAAAACTGAGCACCGGCATTTATTTTTTTGTGTTCCCGCAATGCCTGGTATTTAGGTTCTGAGGCAAACGGCGAACCAGCAGCTCCCAGAAACAACCTTGGTGATGACTTCATTTTCCGGCCATCGAGATAAATATTATCATCTCTCATTCTTCGCAGCATCCACAGCATCTGGATGGCATCAACATCGAGGATATTGGTATTGCTTGTTGGTGTGGGACCGATACGTGCATTATCACCGGTTATGCAGAGCACATTTCTTACACCCATCAGGTTTGCACCTATGATATCCGATTGCAGTCCGCTCCGGGTTTTATCCCGTGCAGCTATCTGAAGTACGGGATCGGCATTAAGTTCCGCGGCAACTTTGCAACATGCCATGCTTGACATCCGGGGACTCGCAGAGGCGCTATCTGTAAAGTTGACGGCAGCCACATGATCCCTGACCATTTCTATATCACGGCTCAGTTTTCCTGTTGCTGTCCCAAGAGGAGGTGCCACTTCGGCGGTAACAACGAACTTCCCTTCTCGCAATTTCCGCTCAAGTTCAGAGATGGGTTCGTCGTAGGCAGGGGCATGGTATTCTGAATCACCCTGCCACCATTCAGGTTGCCTGACAGGTTTGAATACTCCCTCCCATGCATTGGCCTTTTTTTCCTTGTTTCGGGTAAACAGACTTTTGAAAAAAGCTCTCGATCCGAATTTACGAATTGACCGGACTACATCTCCCCATGTTTCAGTACCTACTTTATCCCAGTCCAGCGGTGGAAGTACTTCAAGCAGAATTTCCTCCCTGCCCATATTGTAGGCACGCTCGTATATTTTATACCAGATGCATGGGCGGGTTTCATCAACGTAGCACTTCTCGGCAGTTGATCCTCCGCAGGGCCCATTCCTGAGTCCCTTAGGACATTCCATGGGACAGATAAATGCAGTTTCCTGAAGAAGGCAATTGCCACACATCCTGCAACCGAACAAAGGTCCTTTGATCCAGCGTTCGATCTTCCTTAGCAATCTCTTTGAGAATTTCTCCTTCTTAAAGGGAAGGAAGGGGGGCTGCCACCTTCTACCCGGTGTAAATAATGCCATAATCCAGTTTGGTATATAAACCCGTATGAGTGAAATTAATCGTTCGGAACATGGAACTTACTGCGTGTTCTGAAAATGCTCAACCCACTTCATTGCATAATCATCCCTGCCAAGAAGGAGGTCCGCCGCTCTGATTGCCGAGGTAATTTTAACCGGATTTGCAATCGGACATGTTACACCATAGAGTATGGAGAGGGTAACGAAAGCATTGTTTAAAATTTCCCTGTTCGGCAAACCGAAAGAAACATTACTTGAACCCTCGGTCATATTCAGTCCCAGTTTATCACGAACAAGTTTGATTGTCTCCAGAGTTACTTTGCATGCATTCGGATCAGCACTAACAGCCATGGCAAGCGGATCAATTACTATATCCTCAGGGGATATGCCCAGTTTGCCGGCTCTATTAAGGATTTTCTCAGCAACACCCAGCCTTTTCTCCGGATCATGGGTAATTCCGTTATCATCCATTACAAGGCCAATCACAGCTGCACCGTATTCCTTAACGATTGGCAGGATGGCCTCCATGGATTTCTCCTCACCATTGACTGAGTTTATGAGACATTTGCCTTCTGCCACCTTTAATGCAGCTTCAATGGCCTTAGGATTAGGTGAGTCCAGACAAAGAGGAACATCGAACTCCTGCTGTAGTGATTTGACCGTTTCAGGCAGCAATAGCTCATCATCAACTCCGGGGAATCCGACATTTACGTCCAGCACATCTGCTCCTGCTTCAATCTGCACCCTGGCTAGTTCATGGACGAAATCAAAATTGCCTGCAGAAAGAGTTTCCACCAGTTTTTTCCTCCGGGTCGGATTGATGCTTTCTCCGATTATTATTACCGGTCCCTCAGTATTAATCTCAACCTCGAGGGACCTGCCTTTTAGTATTGTCTTCATAAACTTCTAATCTATAATAATTAGGAAGCAATTGTATTAAGGAAATTCACCGCTCCCTGTGGATCAGGTGAATAAAAGTTTGCTCCAATCTGCTCGCAAAACTCAGTAGTCACGGGAGCACCGCCGATGAGTATCTGCGTCTCAGGATACTTGGCTTTCAGTTCCTTAACTGTGGTCCCCATGTTTGTCATCGTCGTTGTAAGAAGAGCTGACAGTCCGATTATGCAACCCGGGTGTTGATTAATTGACTCTTCAAATTTTGCGGAAGCCACATCGACTCCGAGGTCAATAACTTCCCAGCCACCACCTTCCACCATCATTGCCACAAGGTTTTTACCGATGTCATGCAAATCTCCGGCTACCGTGCCAACTACAAATACACCTTTGCGTTTTGCAGCCCCTGATTGAAAAAATGGCCTGATATGCTCCATGGAAGCCCCCATGGCTTTTGCCGACATCAGCATTTGGGGGACAAAAATTTCATTTTTACTGAATTTATTACCAACAATGGCCATTGCCGGGATAAGTGCCTCATCAAGTATGGCATTGGGATCAATGCCTTCATCAATGGCCTTTTTTGTTAATTCATCGGCTCCCTCCTGTTCTTTCATATCGGGTGGATAGGGAGATGCCAGGTTGATTTTTCCGAATTCGATGCATTTGGAAATTTGTTCTAAGATTGTGCTCATTTTGTTTGGGTTTAGAATAATAGTTTGGTACTGAGTTATTGTTTTATTTTTTATGTATTACGAATTATAAGTTTGGGCTGAATTACGAATTGCTTGTTGATTTCCTCTCCAGTGTTTTCGATCAAAAGTGCAGTGTGCCTGGCCATTTCACCATAGCAGGAATCCACTACAGTAATGGAAGGCTCAAAGAACTCAGTCAGCTCGGTATTCCCATACGAGACCAGGGAAACTTCTTCAGGTATTTTTATTCCCCATTTCTTGATCCGGCCAAGTACTTTAATAGAATCAATATCTGAACACGATAGAATTCCTCCTATATTCTCCCTCTCGATCAGTTCAAGGCTGAGTCCCCTGACATTTGAAACAACCTGCACCTTGCGATCAGGTATTTTCTCCTCAGCAATTTCTTTGAAACTCTGTTCAATCAGTTCATTCAGAAGATTCCTCCCCTTCCAGATATCGTTCTTTACCAGTAGCAGGTTACCGGCATTACTGTGAGCCAGGTAGTCCAATGCCCTTCGTATTCCCAGGTCATAACTTTGGATCGCATAATTAAACCAGGAACCGGCCATTGTGTGATCTGTCAGGATTACCTTGGTACGCCCGGGTATAAGATTTCTGTAAAAATCGGCGGTCAATGACTCGTTGCTGTTCGGCACCACTATAACCGCTTCGAATCCGTCTCTTATCATAGATCCTACAAGCTTTGCTTCCTCAGCAGGATCATTGTATGTGAGGTAATGTATAAGTTTCTTCTTTAGTTTTGTCGTTTCCGACTCAAGGTGAAGGATAAGATTTTCGATATTTGAGGTAAAAGTTGGTGCGATAAATCCCCAGGTCTTTTTCAATGGAGCCTGGGAGGTTATGAATGATCCCTTACCCGGAATCGATACAATCAGATTTTCTCTCCTCAATAGTTCCTGTACCTGTTTGGCGGTTTCCCTTGAAACCTTGTGCCTCTCCATTATCCTGTTGATGGAGTCTATTTTATTGCCGGGGGACAATTCCTGGGTCAGGATCCTGTTTCGGTAATATTCCGTCAACTTCTTGTAAATTGGTATGGAGCTGTCTTTCTGCATATTTGCTGAAGCAAAATACGATTAATTAATTACACCACATCACATACCATCACACTTATCCGAAATGTAGCACATTAAATCACATCAGACCTTGCTCTATTCCTGGCTACTCAGGAATATGCTTTTCCATGAAATCTTCCAGTATATCAGAAAGGTTTGGGTTGCCAATTTCCTGCAAGTCATAGAATACCCTGGTACTGGGCTTTTTGATATTGACTATCCGGCTGAGGTCTATGGGAGTTCCGATTACCACTGAATCACAATCCGTATTATTTATTGTTGTTTCAAGGTCCTTTAATTGTTCCTCACCATACCCCATGGCAGGCAGAAGAACACCAATCTCAGGATAAATCTCAAATGTTTTAGCCAGTTTTCCTACGGCAAATGGTCTCGGATCAACCAGTTCCCGGGCACCGAATTTCCGGGCTGCAACAACACCCGCACCAATTTTCATTTCACCGTGGGTAAGGGTTGGTCCGTCCTCAATTACAAGTACCCGTTTCCCACGGATCACATTTACATCCTCTACCTGGATGGGAGATGCTCCGTCAATCACAACGGCTCCCGGGTTTACCAGCTCTATATTGGCCCTTACAGCATCAATTCCGGCACCGTCCGCGCTGTCCATTTTATTGATTACCACTACATCGGCCATCCTGAGTGTTACTTCACCCGGATAGTATTCCAGTTCGTGACCGGGTCTGTGGGGATCAACGACAGTAACCATCAGGTCGGGCTTATAGAATGGGAAGTCATTATTTCCTCCATCCCAGAGAATAATATCACATCCGTCCGGATCATTTTCGGCTTCACGAAGAATCGCTTCGTAATCAACACCGGCATAGATCACATTGCCCCGAACAACATGTGGTTCATACTCTTCCATCTCCTCCACTGTACAATTGTGTTTTTCGAGATCATTCAGGGTTGCAAACCGCTGAACCTTCTGTGCTACCAGGTCGCCATAGGGCATTGGGTGACGTATAGCAACGACCTTCAGCCCTTCCTGCATCAGGATCTCAATGATCCTTCGTGAAGTCTGGCTTTTGCCACAGCCTGTCCGCACAGCGCCAACGGCAATCACCGGTTTTGTACTCTTAATCATTGTTTCCTTTCCCCCGAGGAGAACAAAATTGGCACCTGCACTATTGACTACGGCTGAAACCGCCATTACTTTCCCGTAAGGGACATCACTATACGAAAAAACACATTCATCAATATTCAGTTCTTTTATCAATCCGGTAAGCTCTTCTTCCGCATGAATTGGTATCCCATCAGGATATAGTTTTCCTGCAAGTTCAGGTGGGTATTTCCTGCCGTCAATATCAGGAATCTGGGCGGCCGTAAATGCCTTAACCCGGTATGCATCATTATTCCTGAAATAGGTATTAAAATTGTGAAAATCACGTCCTGCTGCTCCGATTATGATAACGTTCCTGGCCATTCTTGAGATTTTTTTAGGTAAAACATTTTTTTAGTAGTAACACAAATGTACATTTTTCGCTATATGTTAAGCATGATATATATTAGGATGTGTTGTATATCATGAGTATCTTTAAAATCCTTCCACTACTGATGAATTTTCTTGCTCACATATATCTTTCCGGGGATTCCAGGGAACTGTTAATTGGGAATTTTATAGGGGATTATATCAAGGGAAAAGAATATGAAAAATATCCCCCTGCCATTCAGGAAGGGATACTTCTACACAGGCAGATTGACTATTTCACCGATACACATGCCATTACAAAAAGTGCAAAAAAACTGGTGCGGGAACGGTATGGATTGTATGCAGGAATTGTAATTGATATTTTCTATGATCACTTTCTTTCAGCAAACTGGGACCGTTTTTCTGAAATGCCTTTGAAGACTTACGTGAGAGACCGCTACCGTATACTGGATTCAGGGTTTTCAATGTTCCCTGTTGGTGTAAAAACATGGTTCCCGTATTTCATAAAAAGCAACTGGCTTGAAGCTTATACTTCTTTTCATGGACTTGTCATGGTATTCAAACGAATGTCATACAGGACATCACTGCCCGATCATTCCGAATATGCAGTAGCCCAGTTACAGGAAAACTATGATTTAATGAATGATTATTTTGATGAGTTTTTTATGGACTTACAGACATACGTAAGTCAGGAGCATAAGGTAAGCTTTAAGGAAATAAACTAGATCAGGCTAAGGTATCAGATTACAGCTCCTCAGAACACCTGTTGAAAAAATCGCTAAGTATACGTTATGATATAACTTGACTGTTTATATTTTTTGTTGTATCTTTATTGAATGGAAGATGACAAAAGATTAGCAGAAAAAATCAACTCCCTTTTACCATTACTGAACGAAGAGCAAAAGCGGGTTTATTTAGCAACTGAATCAATCTATTTAGGCCGAGGAGGCAAAGCGAAACTAGAGAAATTAATAGGTGTATCCCACAACACGATAAACAGGGGCTTAAAAGAGATGAAGGCTGGCGTGTCTGCTGTTTCCACCGGTAGGATAAGAAAGGAAGGGGGTGGGAGGAAGAGGAAAATAACAACAAAGTTGTGGAAAAAAATAGAAGCCTTCATTGAACCCCATACCAGAGGAGAGCCGGAATCGCCTTTACAGTGGGTCAGCAAGAGCCTCCGGAACATAGAGGTGGCACTGAAGATAGACGGCATTGATGTCAGCCATAGGATAATTGGGGAGGCATTGAAAGAAAAAGGCTTTAGCTTGCAATCGAACAGGAAATCCTATGAAGGCAAAGGTCATGTAGACAGGGATGCACAGTTTGAATTCATTAACCGCAAGGTTGAAGAATTTCTTTCCGAAGACCAACCAGTTATATCGGTAGATGCAAAAAAGAGAGAGCTTGTTGGGAATTACAAAAATAATGGCACTGAATGGCGCCCTAAGAAATCACCACTTGAAGTGAATGCCTATGATTTCTTGACAGATTCAGAGGGTGTTGCAATACCGTATGGGGTTTATGACATGGGTATCAATAAAGGATGGGTCAATGTTGGTATCACCAAGGATACGGCAGAGTTTGCTGTTCAGAGTATAAGGAACTGGTGGTATAAGATGGGAATTTACTATCATAATAATGCAACTTCGCTCCTTATCACAGCGGATGGCGGCGGAAGCAACAGTTCCAAAGGAAAGTTATGGAAGTTTGAATTACAGAAATTTTCAAACGAAACAGGCATGACAATCCAAGTGGCTCACTTTCCTCCAGGAACAAGTAAATGGAATAAGATTGAACACCGCCTTTTTTCTTATATCTCAAAAAACTGGAGGGGCAGACCATTAATAAGTTATGAGGTAATAATTAATTTGATTGCATCTACAAAAACAACCAAAGGACTTGATGTAGAATGTGAGATTGATGAAGGCAAATACGAAACAGGTATTAAAATAACAGAAAAACAAATGGAGGAAATATGCATTGTGGGCAATTCATTCCATGGGGAATGGAATTATAGTATTGCACCTCAATAACAGTCTATTTAATTAGTAACACTTCCT